>NZ_JJNY01000087.1:0-24002 GCF_000690035.1 Pseudoalteromonas sp. S3431 | reverse complement strand
AATCTCTTAACCAGAGTTCAGGTTAAATAATAAATTAAGGAATATCATAGATACGAGAGATTCAACACAAATTAAAAAGCCGTAACTGCTTAAGATGCAAATGCATTTATAATAAAAAACAGAAAAAGAACTGAACCGTGCAGTGCGATACCAATTCCATTAAGTATGTGATCTAAATTTTACGCCGAAAAATAATTCAGTTCTAGGCGTAAATTGATGTAAATGGTTGTTCCCTTTGCGAAATTTACAACAAAGAAATGGGTTGTTTTTAGCAAGTAAAATAGATCAGCTATTTATTGGAATTGGTATGAATATACGCAAACTTGAAAAACTCAAAAGAAGTACACGCGAAGCAAAATGAAGGCCGTAACTGCCGCTGATAAATAGTGCTAAACGCAAAAGCCCGCTCAATTGAGCGGGCTTTTAGTATTATATTACTAATTTACAGCTGAATTAGAACTGTAAGCTTACATTTGCAAAGTAAGCATCATAATCAGAATCATCCCAGTTATTGCCATAACCTACTTCTAAACCAACATTGTTGTTGAAAAAGTGTTGAGCACCAAGAGTGTAATCATCATTTTTATTAACTGTAACAAAAACCGATGTTGCTTTGCTGAAATAGTAGTTAGATGCTAATTCCCAGTTACTTGAACCGCCATCAACATCTTCAAATTTACCTTCAACAGTTAAGTAGTTACCTTGTTGTAAATCAACAAAGTACTTTGCTGCTACTGCACGGTAATCAAACTCATCATCTGATGTTACTGTAAAGCCGATGTAATCAGTGCTGTTTAATTCGTGGTTATATGCTAAGTCAAACATAAAATGATTGTCAGCATCTTCGAAATCTACAAACGTTGCTTTTAGTACAAGGTTTGGATTAAAGAAGTAACCAGCAGAAAGTTCAATTACATCCGTGCTTGAGCCAAAATCACTATCGATATTATTGTACTGTGCACCTAATACAAAATCTTCTACAAAATACTCACCGCCAACGCGAGTAACATCTCCAAAGTCATTATCACTGTATGCACCATAAACATTTGTTTGCTTATTGATGTACTCAAATTGATCGTAAGGACCTAAAGTCGCTTTTGGAGAAAAATAATAAGTTGAGTCAACGCTCACCGTGTCATTACCATCAGTGTCCATGTATCCTACATGGCTGATTGATTGGTAAGTATCTGCGGCCATTGCAGTGGTTGCAGCGCTTGATAATAAAATGCTCGAAATAATAACGGCTAACTTTTTCATTTTTAATTTCCCTATGTATATTACTTTTTACGCTCTAGCTGTGTTGCTAAAGTCGGGGCACATCCTAGCGCCTAAAAACTGAATCAAAACTGAACGGCAGCTCAACTAACCACCTGTATTTATTAGATAAATTATAAATTATTGTTACTAAATGTTAACTTAGAGTAGTTGCTACATTTAGTCAACAACTACTTAAAATATGCATCAATGAAAAAGCCAATAAATACAATGCAATTTGTACCTAAAGTGCATGTTGACTAATAATTCGATAAACATCATTAATGTTATCGCCAGACTTAAATTCTTTACTAATTGGTGTAGGATCAGAGCCAACCCATATTTTTAGCTCGGCATCTAAGTCAAAATGGCCTGCACTTTCTTTACTAAACTTAGTTATTTTAGAGTAAGCAATGCTCACCATTTCCATTTTAGAGCCGGTCATACCTTGCTTATCAATTAAAATTAAGCGCTTATTAGTAAAAATAAACATATCACGTACTACTTTATATGCTTTTTCTACTTGCTCGCCGTCAATTAATGTATTGGCGAGGATTTTTTCTAAATCAGAATCGTCAACTTCACTTGCATTACCCATAAGTCCGCTAAGTAAACCCATTATACTTTCTCCTGTTTAAATATTTGATTCTCTAATGTATGACCATTAACTAACTGCCTGTACTGCCAGTGTTGTTGATGACAAAAATTCAGTAGTGCAATATCAAGTGGATCGCTCGTTGGCTGATACTCAACTACATATTCTTTATGTTGGCTCATATACACACGACTCACACCTGCAATTGCTTGAAGCTGTTGCTCAACATTTTGATAAGCCTCGCTTAGCATTAATGTATAAAAGTGTTTATCTGTATTATTAGTTTTTGTTTGATGTTCGCTTAGTACGCCTTTATCTAAATGAAGTACCTGTGAGCATAGTCGCTCAAGCTCTGTTAAATCGTGAGAGCTTAAAATAAATGTAGCCTGCTCACTTAATTCAGATACAAGCTCACGTACTTCTCTGGCATGAATCGGATCAAGCCCTGCGGTTGCTTCATCAAGCATTACAATTTGTGGCGCGCCAATAAGTGCTTGCGCTATCGTAACGCGCTTGCGCATACCGTGCGATAAGTCCCCTGCACGCTGCTTTGCAATTTCTTTTAAGCCAACCAAATCAAGTACACGTAGCGCCTCAGTTTGGCTTTGCTTTGCCCCCATACCTTGTAGCTTTGCATAAAAGGCGAGTTGCTTGTCTATGTTAAAGCGGGGGTCAAGTTGTGCGTCTTGCGGTAATGCACTTACTTTATTAAATAAAGCAGCACTACCAGGTTTATGCCCTAATATTTCAAGGCTGCCTTTACTTGGTGCTATATAGCCGCACAACAAACTAAATAAGGTAGTTTTACCCGCACCATTTGGCCCAACAAGCGCCACTGGCGCGCCTTTGTTAATTTCAAAGTCCACATTATTAAGCGCAAGTTTTGCACCATACGATTTACTCAAACCGCTAGCTGTAATTAATGGTCTCATAGTGAGCTCCTTGCAAAAATACGTTGAGCAACGCTTAGTAGCACTGCAGTTTGCACAAGGGGAATAGCCACAGCGCTCAATAATGGTAAATTTTGCCCCGCTAATAGCTCTATTTGCACACCCGGAAATAAATAATCAAGCAAGCCTAATGCGGGTATTTGCCATTGTAGTATTCCCACAACAATACCGCCTGCTGCAAAATATAAAATTGCCAATACAATAGATAAACGCGATGAGCGAGCAAAGGTATTAATTAACGTCATAAGTGCTACAAATGGGCACAGAGTAATCACTAATATTAAAAAGATAGAAAGCGCACGAGCAAAACCACCAGCCAGTAAACTAGGATCTCTAAACCCTAGTACCGCGAGCGTAGCCACAAGCGTTATACCCACTAAGCAGGCTAATACTCCTAGCTGCCCTAAAAAACGGCCAAACAGTATTTCAAAGCGAGTGGAGCGCAGTGATAAAAACCTTAGTGTGCCGCGCTCTCTGTCGCCTACCGTTTGGTCGCTACAAATAAATAAACCAAAAACAGGAAAGCTATACAGGGCTATTAACCAGTACATAGCAAATTCGGCCTCAGGCCAATCCAATAATTTACTTAAACCAATAGAACCTGATATATCACGGGCTATTTGCTCAAAATCGGGCGCACTTACAATGCCTACTGCCTGCCCTATTGGGTAGCGCAGTATTATTAGCCACACCAATGCAAAGGCAGCTAATGCAATAAGTCCACGTTTAGTTAAAAACATACGTACAAGCTCAAATCCCGCTATTTGCGTTAATCGCCCTACGTTTATCGGTAATGGTGTTGCCATTGACTATCCTTAATGACTTTTTATTTTCTGTGTATTTATCCACACTAAGTGTAAACACCTTGAATTACCAGCAAAAAAAAGCTCACCTGTGGTGAGCTTTGTAACAATACATTTAAATGTAACAACATAAATTGCGATATAAATTATAAATACTGCTTATAAACCTCAAGTGCTTGGCTTAAATCGCTAATTAAATCTTCAACATCTTCAAGGCCTATGTGCAGGCGAATAACCGGCCCTAAATCCCAGCCTGTATTTGAGCGCAGCCCTTTCATAGTTAAATTAGCCGTTACTAAGCTTTCAAAACCGCCCCACGAAAAACCCATTTTAATATGCTCAAGGCTATCTAAAAATGCATCAATCGCTTTTTGATTGCCGGTTTTCATAACAAATGAAAACAACCCATTACTGCCATCAAAGTCACGTTTAAAGAACTCATGCCCTGGGCAGCTTTCAAATGCAGGGTGTCGAATATGATCAACAAGCTCATGTTGCTCAAGCCATTTAGCTACTTCTATTGCTGCTTTTTCATGTTGATTTAAACGCACACCCATTGTACGCAGCCCTCTAAGTGCTAAATACGCATCATCGGCACTGGTACATTGCCCTAATAAGTATGAGTTTTCGCGCAAGGTTGGCCAATACTTTTTATTAGCAACAGCCACCCCCATCATCACGTCTGAATGGCCAACAATATACTTTGTTGCAGCTTGAATACTAATATCAACACCGTGCTCTAACGGGCGATAATGCAAGCCATTTCCGTAGGTGTTATCAAGCATGGTCATTACATTATGCTCATTGGCTACTTTTACCATAGCGGGTACATCTTGCACTTCCATCGTAATAGAACCTGGAGATTCTAAAAACAACACTTTGGTATTTGGCTGAATGTAATCTTTAATACCTGCGCCAATAGTTGGCGGGTAGTAGGTTGTTGTAATGCCCAGTCCCACTAAAATTTTATCGCAAAAATCGCGAGTTGGTTCGTACACGTTATCAACCATTAAAATATGATCACCGGTTTTTAAAAACGATAAAAATACTTGGCTAATCGCCGCTGCGCCACAAGGGTATAGTGCACAGCCTTCGCCGCCTTCAAGTTCTGTAATCGCTTCTTGTAGTGCAAAGTGTGTTGTTGTTCCTCGGCGCCCATAAAATAACGTTTTATCGCCACGGGTTTTAGCTGCTTCTTTTAAATCGGCTACAGTATCAAATACAATGGTAGATGCACGCTGTACAACGGGATTTACTACGCCATGTGTATAGGCTTTTTTTCGCCCTGATGATACCAGCTGAGTGTTTTTATTACTTTTACTCGACATTGTTAATCCTTAAGGGTTTGTGCGCCAATGCTCAATTAAATAACGAGAGATAGAATCGGTTCTAGGCAGCTTTAAATGATCCCCTTCTTCGTGCCAATTACCAAATTGCGCTAAGTCTTCACGGCTAAACCATTTTGCATCGTCTAGCTCTTCTTTATCTACGTTAATTTGCTCAGATGTCGCCTGTGCAAAAAAACCTAGCATAATTGACGATGGGAACGGCCATGGCTGAGATGCAACATAACGTACGTTTCCAACCTCTATGCCTGCCTCTTCTTTAACTTCACGCGCAACAGCTTGTTCCAGTGTCTCCCCTGGGTCTACAAATCCAGCAAGCGACGAATACATACCAGTGGGCCACGCCGCTTGGCGACCTAATAAACAGCGTTCTACTCCGTCAGCAAAGACTTTAGTAACGACCATAATTACCGCAGGATCGGTACGCGGGAATGTAGGATGCTTACAGTTTTCGTTTTCACATATACGAGAATGCCCTGCTTCCACTGAACGGTTTTTACTACCGCAGCGCCCACAAAAACGGTGCGTGGCGTGCCAATAACATAACCCTCTCGCAAGGGCGGCTATTGAGGCATATTTAATGGTTACTTGAGGCCCATATTGGCGAATATCAAAAAACTGAGCGCCCTCTATTAAAGGCGAAAGTACGCTTTCATCCAGATCAGAAACATCCAATGCAAACACACCATGTTTAGCATTGTTTAAACCAACAAAAATAGCACTCGTTAAATCTAAATGCGCCACTTGCTGATACGTTAAATAGCTTACTTTAGGGGTATCTTTAATAAATAGGGTTTGATTATTTTTAACTAAAACCCATTTACTTTGCGCCGACATTTGCGCTTTAAGCCACGATGGGTCTTTACGAAAATTTGAACCTCTATCTAGTGGCATGTTGCTGTAATGAAGCATGTAAGTCCTTGGTAACTCGTTATGCTTTAAAATTACCATAATCATTTAGCAAACCCAATTGATTATAGTAATAAAAAAAGCCTATATAAGGCTTAATTCATCTATTACGGCTTTGTATTAAAATCTCTCATGTTGCAGACACTTAGCTTGCACTTTTTTAACTATTTTTTACTGTTAAAGTAGCAAAGTATTATCAATTAAATGAAATTGCTCTGCGCTTTGTTTTAATACCTCAGCAGTTAACCTGTCAGCACCGTATACATCGCACGGTACATTATATTGATTTTTTAAATGCCCAAGTAACAAAGCAAAGTCACCATCGCCAGAGAGCAAAATAACTTTATCAAGATTTTTACCCTGCTCTAACATGTCTATTGTTATGCCTACATCCCAATCGCCTTTAGCACTTCCATCACGGCGTTGAATAAATGGCTTTAGCTTTACCTCAAAACCAATCGCACGCAAAATATTTTGAAACTGATTTTGCTTTTCATCTCCTCGATAAATAGCATACGCAAAAGCACATTCAATATTGTATTGCGCCCGCATTACCCGCCAAAACGCATTGTAATCAAAATTTTTTCCGTAGCTTTCGCGGCACGTGTAATAAATATTTTGTACATCGACAAAAATACCTACTTTTGGCTTATCTAATGCTGCCATAATTTACTTTATATTCGTTTTGCTATAATTTAGCATAAAAAAGAATACAAAGTTTAATAGTTCAAAAATATAAAGGATTTAAGTTGTGAGAATTGCGGTCATCACTGGAGACTTAATTAAATCACAAAATATTCCACAACAAGAATACGATGCAATGCTTTATCAGCTTGATCAAAGCTTGCGCTTTATCGCCAAACGTTTTAATGCAAGCTTTAGCATTTACCGTGGTGATGCGTTACAACTACAGCTACAAGAGCCTGAGCAAGTGTGTCAAGCCGCAATCTTATTGTATTTACAATTGAAAGCAGCAAATTACGAACTGCGGCAAAGCCTTGCTATAGGCTCACTCGACAATCCTCGCGCTGATATAAAAACAGCCACAGGCAGTGCTTATACATTATCTGGCCGTGGTTTAGATGCCATGGGCCAGCAACGCTTAGTCCTAAACCTTGAAAACAAAGCCATCGAGGAAGGCTTTACACTTAATATCGCTTTGATCGACATATTGCTTCAAAAAATGAGCCAAAAGCAAGCTAATGCACTGTTTTATTATCTAACCGCAGAAAATAACAACCATGCAGAGCTTGCCATAGAGCTCATCACTAGCAGAGAGAATGTCACTAAGTTACTAAACCTAGCCCATTATCGTCTCATTGATCGCTTTGTAAACTACAGCCAAACAACACTCAAAGGATTGCTATGAGCAGTTTTACTTTATTACTCACCGCTTTAATACTAGGCCATTTGCTTGCTGACTTTTATTGGCAACCAATGAGCTGGGTACACGACAGAAACAAACACCATTTTCGTGCGAAAAAACTCTACGTCCACGCAGTAATACACGGCCTGACATCATTAACGGTGCTTACAATGTGGGAATATACTTACGGCTGGCAAGAATTTGCAAGAGTGTTTTTGGCAACCCTCACTATTATGTTGACCCATTATTTTATTGATCTAGCCAAGTCATATTCAAATAAAGGCGTGGTACCTTTTTTAGTCGACCAGATAACACACCTTATTGTAATATTAGTACTTGTCGTGTGGCTTGCAGATAAAAATGAGTTTTATGTCTTAATGTGGCAAGAACTCGTTGCTATCGATACATTAATTTTTATCTGCTCATACCTATTAGTTTTAAAACCAAGTTCTTTATTAATTGGTCTCATCCTAGATAAAATAACAGGAAACTTTAAAGCCTCAAGAAAAAGTATTGCAAAGTCTGGTCATTACTTAGGACTACTTGAAAGAGTGCTAATTCTTAGTTTTATCCTCATTGGAGAATACTCTGGCATTGGCTTTCTGATAGCTGCAAAGTCTATTTTTAGATTCGGGGACTTAAAACATAATGAAGGTAAAGGGCAAAGCGAATACGTCATGCTAGGTACTTTATTAAGCGTCATCGTCACACTCTTTATTGGTGTTACCACCTTATACTTTATTAAGCTAATTTAATCGCTAAAAACGCGCTACCTGTAAAAGTAAGCGCGTTTTTTGCTATTGCGTTTTACTAAACGCAATTGCAATTAATCATTATTTGTGCGACGACGGCGTTGGCCATTACCGCCAACAGATTCACGCTTTGCCCATGGGTTTTGCGCGCTGTCATCTGTTTTAGCTGCTGGCTTTTTAGAACCACCACGGCGTGGGCCGGTACCATTTCCACCATTGTTCGGCTTTTTACTGTTAGGCTTGCTGCTATCAGATTTAGGCTTATTAAAAGGCTGCTTTTTCTTAGGCTTTTTAGCCGGTAGAGGGCGAGCATCTAATGCGCGTTCAGCTACTGGGTTAATAGGCTCAAAACCGTCTTCTTCAGCACGTGGGATAAGCTCACCAATAAAGCGTTCAATACCGTATAAATCAACAGCATCCTCTGTTGTTACAAACGAAATCGCATGACCCGATGCACCAGCACGGCCTGTACGGCCAATACGATGAACATAATCTTCATATACGTTTGGCAAATCGTAGTTAACAACATGCGGTAATTCAACAATGTCTAAACCACGTGCAACAATGTCTGTTGCTACTAGTACGCGTACTTCACCACTTTTAAAACCATCAAGCGCTTTAACGCGAGCGCCTTGTGATTTATTACCATGGATAGCCGCACCTACAATGTCATCGCGTTCAAGTTGTTTAACTAAGCGATTAGCACCGTGCTTTGTACGGCTAAACACTAATACTTGTTGCCAATCGTTAGTGCGAATCAAGTGGCTTAGCAATGCTGTTTTACGTGTTTTATCTACCGCGTAAACGCACTGAGTAACACTTTTCGCTGTGGTATTTTTTGCAGCAACTGAAATTTCAACTGGGTCATTAATTAACCCTTTTGCTAATGCACGAATTTCGTCAGAAAATGTAGCCGAAAACATCAAATTTTGACGTTTAGCAGGCATTTTAGCAATTAAGCGTTTAATGTCGTGAATAAAGCCCATGTCTAACATGCGGTCAGCTTCATCGAGTACAAGCACTTCAACGCTATCAAATTTAACTGCATTTTGATTATGTAAGTCGATTAAACGACCCGGCGTTGCTACTAAAATATCAACACCTTTACGAAGACGCTGCATTTGTGGGTTAATTTTAACGCCACCGTAAACTACAAATGAGCTCACATCAGAATGCTTAGCGTACTCTTCAACGTTTTCACTTACTTGCAAAGCAAGTTCACGTGTAGGCGTTAAAATAAGCGCACGTACGTGATTACTTTTAGCTTTAGGGCCCGACGACAAGCGCTCAATAAGTGGTAATGTAAAACCCGCTGTTTTACCTGTACCTGTTTGTGCTGCTGCCATAACGTCACGGCGTTCAATAATTGCAGGAATTGCTTGAGCCTGAATCGGCGTTGGCGTTTCATAGCCCTTTTCTAAAACCGCATTAACCAAAGACTGTGATAAACCTAAACCTTCAAAACTCATATAAACTCTCTTTTAAATTAGGCTACGTTAGCCAGTTGCGCGCATTATACCTGTAGTAGCTAAGAATGCATGCCATTATTTACGTTGCAGGCAATTGAGCATAGTTTATTAAAATTAAACCTGTGATCAAGTTGCTTAAAAATGCAAAAAACGGCCATAGGCCGTTTTTTGTTTATACTTAATTACTCTAAGTATTAGAGTTACTTAACACCTAACTCACGCAAACGTTCTTGCAAGTAGCTATCTGCCGTGTAGCGCTCTGAAAGCACAACATCTGGATGCGGGTGTAAAAATAACGGTAATGAAATACGCGATTTAGTAGATGCTTTACCCGTTGGGTTAATTACACGGTGAATTGTCGATGGGAAATACCCGCCCGACGCTTCTTGTAGCATGTCGCCGATATTAATAATTAAGCTGCCAAAATCACATGGCACGTCTAACCAACCGCCATCTGTTTTTTGAACTTGTAAACCAGGCTCATTAGAAGCTGGTAATACAGTCAATAAATTAATATCGCCATGGGCTGCTGCGCGAATAGCACCAGGCTCTTCATCACCCGTCATTGGTGGATAATGTAGGATACGTAACAATGTTTGCTCAGAATCGACAATCATGTCTTTTAAATCAATTGAAAACTTAGCACGTACATCAGCTGGTGCTTCAGCCTGAACCCAGCTTAACAATGTGCCAGCAAATTCACTTGCTAAACGGTAGTATTGACGTACATCAGCTTCAAGCTGGGCAGGAACGCGACCTTTAGGGTACACATGAAAGTACTCTTTAATGTCTTTTATTGTAAAGCCTTTAGCTACTTCTGATACTGAAGGCGGAAAGTAACCGTCTTGAGTTTCTTTAGAGAATAAAAAGTCGTGCTTTTGCTCTGAGTTAAAAAAGTCTTGCCAATTTTTGTAAATAGACTCAACTAAAGACTGTGGGATTGGGTGGTTTTTTAAAACGCCAAATCCAGTATTTCTTAACGATTCAACAAATTGTGCAGCCGCATCGGGAGCTTTATAATCAACAGTAGGTAATTGCATTGTACGTTCCAGTGAATAGGTTGTGTGAAGTGAGTTGCTTTTAATAGTGCTAAATTACTTATATAAAGTAGCAAAGCCTTCATTATAGCGCTGTGTGAGGATAGACAAATGACCTCAAAAACATAAGGACATATGTCCTCAAGACATGGTCACCGTCACTTTGCTTGATCAAGATCAACTTATAAAAAAACGTTGAATTTGCAAGGTTTAGTAACTATCTCTGGTCTACTATTAGAATATATTTTATTTGTGTAAATAAGGCTCCCCATGCGACAAAAAGTATCTTTTAAAAGCGGCGATTTAGAACTTGCCGGCCAACTTGAACTTCCCTCTGGTGACGTTAAGTTTTACGCGCTATTTGCACACTGCTTCACATGCGGTAAAGACATTGCAGCAGCTACACGGATTAGCCGTGCACTCACACAACAAGGTATCGCCGTACTACGTTTCGACTTTACCGGTTTAGGTAATAGTGATGGCGACTTTGCTAACAGTAACTTTTCATCAAACATTCAAGATTTAGTATCTGCGGCAAATCATTTACGTGAGCATTTTGCTCCGCCGCAACTACTCATTGGCCACAGTTTAGGCGGGGCAGCCGTTCTTGCTGCTGCTGAGCATATTCCTGAAGTATCGGCTATTACAACCATTGGCGCACCGTCAGACGCGCAGCACGTAGCGCATAACTTTGAAGCACACCTTGATGAAATTAACGCAGCAGGTGAAGCTAAAGTTAACTTAGCTGGTCGTGAATTTACCATTAAAAAGCAATTTATTGACGATATAGCCAAGTACGATAAAAGCCATATTAGTAAACTTAAGCGCGCATTATTAGTAATGCACTCCCCTATTGATGCGACTGTAAATATTAGTGAAGCTGAAAAAATTTATGCATCAGCTAAGCATCCTAAAAGCTTTATTAGCCTAGATAACGCCGATCACCTTTTAACAAATAAAAACGATGCCGACTACGCTGCACAAATAATTGCAACGTGGGCAAACCGTTATGTTAAGTACGACAAAACTAAATACACGGCAAGTTTAACGGGTGGAAATGTACTTGTTGAAGAAAAAGACCATGTATTTACTCAGCACGTAAGTACAAAAGATCATACTTGGCTTGCAGATGAGCCAATAAAAGTAGGCGGTAAAAACTTAGGCCCAGATCCGTATCATCATTTATTAGCGGGGCTTGGTGCCTGTACGGCAATGACACTACGCATGTACGCTACACGTAAAAACTTACCACTGGAGCATGTTAAAGTAGAGCTTGATCACACTCGCGATTACAACAAAGATTGCGACGATTGTGAGCAAACCGGTAACCTTGAAGCCATTACTCGTAAAATCACTTTACGTGGCGACTTAACTGAGCCAGAGCGTCAGCGTTTACTCGAAATAGCCGACAAATGCCCAGTGCATAAAACACTACATAATAACCCGGTTATTGTTAGTGAACTGGTAGAATAACTGCCGTAAAATTAATATAGCGCAGGTAACACTGCGCTATGATTTAACTTTTATATACCTAACTTTTACTATCTAAAAATCTCTCTACTTCTTTACTCATTCTATCCACCAGCCATTTTGGCCCGCCATCGTACATATCGTTATGACGCGATTTTTCTATCATTATTTGCGTAACAGGAAACTTATCCAGCTCTGAATCGTTTAACAGCACATTCGCATCAGCTGGGTAATCACTACCGCGAAGTGTAAGTACGCGTATATTTTTATTGCGTGGGATCAACATGCGGCGATGATCGAGCGTAATAATAGTGCTAACTTCATTGGGGTAAATAGAGCCATATAATGCGGAAATATCACCGCCGTTTGAGTGCCCAAATAAGGTGAGTTTTGTAAAGTCGTACGCTGGGTATTTACTCGCTAGCTCATTAACTAAAAACTTAAGCGTTACTACGCCACGATGCCAGTTTTCCATGCGAGTTGTTAAGTAAGGCTGCTCACGATTAAGGTCAGGGTCGCTTTTTAGTTCATGTGCAACGGCTATTGTTAAATATCCACGCTGATTAAACGCATTACTGGCAAACGTATACTTGTTATGGCTAATCCCATAACCTGCGTTAATGAACGCTACAGGGCATTTTACTTGTTCAGTGCACTTAGCATTGTTACTTGGTAGTGTGATATTGATAGGAATAGTGCGATTACGGCTTTCATCAGTTATAACGCCATCGTTTGCATAGCTTGTTGCGCTTATTTCTGATGTGCTTATAACTGATGCACTTAGAGCTAGTGCGCTTAACATAAAAAGCTTTTTAAGTGTTTTTTGCATATTTAAACTTATATAAATTATTGTTTTTAATTAAAAATAATTTTTACTTTATAGGTTTGCATTCTCTATTGTCAAACTATGCGATAATAGTCGCCATTGTTTAAATATATTTAGTAAAAGATCCAATAAATGAAATCATACAATAGCATTCAAGAACGTATAGAAATTTTAGAAGACAAACTAACGGCAATACATGACGAAATCGAAACACTAAAAACCCCTGCTAAAAACAACAATGAACGTATTATTTTTAAGTTTATTGAAACAGGCAGCACAGGTAAAACGAAGGATTTTGTTCGTGAGTTAGGTATTAAATCACCACGTGACGGTTTGTTTTCGTCAGGTGACGTTACAAAACTAATTAAAGATGGCGCTGAAGATATTTCACCTGCGTTATTAGAAATCGCAAGACAGCTTGCCAGTGCACGTAATAAAAATGGCCCTAGCCGTTAATTACGCAGTCGCGCAGTGTCTAGAAGCCCAGCCAAGCTGTCGCTTCTAGATATGTAATCATATTAAACTAAATTAATCACATAGTTCTATATTAAGGCTGGTAAGCAAATTTAGTGCTTCGAAGCGATCAAACTTAGCATTCGCTAAAATATTATTATTTAAATCTATATTAAATGCTGTAGCACCTACAAAATCACATTTTGTTAAGTTAGTTTGAAAAAACTCACTATCGCGAAAATCTGTTCCTGTAAATTCACTACCGCTTAAATCTGCATGTCTAAAATCAACATTTTTGGCAAAGCAGTGTGTTAGTTTGAGGGCTTTGAGGGTTAATTCAAAAAAAGAACTATTACTGAGCTCGCAATAATTAAAACTCACCGGTGCGTTAATACTAAGCGCTGGCCAATCCACGTCAGTCCATTGCAGACTATTTAATTTACAGTGGCTAAAAGTTACATTTTCAAGTGAACTGTAGTTCCATTTAAGTGACGATAAATTACAGTTTTTAAAACTGCATTCTATAAACCGGCAATTTTTAAACTGCCCGCCTGAAAAGTCGCAATCGGTAAATGTGCACTCTTCAAACTCAGAATTTTCAGTTAGTTGCTCTTCGTGCTGCAAAGCATTAAATTGCTCGTCGAAGTAGTGATTATTATTTGAAATTGACACTATTAACCTAGTTTTTAATGGGCATAGACGCTATTTTTAGGTAAATCTTTTTTAAGCGCAAGCACTGCAATAAAAATCAAAGCAAATAGTGGAAATAGCGCTAAACAGCCACCCACAAAAGCTAAAACCCCCGGCATAGTACTTTTACGCTTACCTATTTTGTAGCTAATTACAGCAAAAATAGGAATACTCAGCACAATAAAAAAAACTAAGAACTCACCAAATAAGGTTGCATTGATCGACATAATAATTCCTTTTTCGTCTGTTCGGTTAAAATACACTCTGCTGTAAATTTAACCACAAAAAAACCCTTAAGCATATAACTTAAGGGTTTTTAAATTTAGCTCAATAAGCTAAATAAAAATTACTCTTCGCTAGGTATCGCTTTTTCAACAACACTAATTGCAAGCTCAGCTAACGAATCCATATTAGGCTTACTAGGCGCGTTAGTTAATAAACACGACGCTTGTGTTGTTTTAGGGAAAGCAATAACGTCACGAATGTTATCGGTACCACATAAAAGCATTGCTAAACGGTCAAGACCAAATGCTAAACCAGCATGTGGTGGTGTACCGTATTTAAGTGCGTCAAGTAAAAAGCCAAACTTGTCTTGTTGCTCTTGCTCGTTAATACCTAAAATTCTAAATGCAGTTTCTTGCATATCTGCATTATGAATACGTACCGAACCGCCACCCACTTCGTAGCCGTTTAATACCATATCGTAGGCATCTGAAATAGCCGCAGCAGGGTTTGCTTCAAGCTCACTTGCAGTAATATCTTTTGGTGCAGTGAATGGATGATGCACAGCATGTAATGTGCCCTCGTCATCTTCTTCAAACATTGGGAAGTCTACAACCCAAAGTGGTGCCCAGCTATCAAGGTTAGTGATTTCTAAGTCAACACCAATCTTAACGCGCAGTGCGCCCATTGCTTCATTTACTGTGTTGCGCTTATCGGCACCAAATAAAATGATATCGCCAGACTGAGCATTAGTACGCTCAAGTAATTTAGTAATTACGTCTTCGCTTAAAAACTTAGCCACTGGTGATTGAACGCCTTCAGCGCCTGCAGTGTGGTCGTTTACTTTCATCCACGCCATGCCTTTAGCGCCGTAAATACCAATAAACTTAGTGTAATCGTCAAGCTGTTTACGAGAAAGCTTAGCGCCACCCGGTACAGTTAATACAGCAACACGACCTTTTTCGTCGTTAGCTGGACCTGAGAAAACATTAAACTCTACGTCTTTAACTAAATCTGCAACATCAACTAATTTCATTGGGTTACGTAAATCTGGCTTATCAGAACCGTAAAGACTCATTGCCTCGCTGTAAGGCATGATTGGAAAGTCGCCTAAATCAACGTTTAACAAAGTTTGCCACATCTCGCGGATCATTTTTTCAGTCATACCACGTACTTGATCAGAGCTCATGAACGAGGTTTCTATATCTATTTGGGTAAATTCTGGTTGACGATCGGCACGTAAATCTTCATCACGGAAACATTTAACAATTTGGTAGTAACGGTCAAAACCCGACATCATCAACAATTGCTTAAATAACTGTGGAGACTGTGGTAAAGCGTAAAAACTACCTTTATGAACGCGGCTTGGCACTAAGTAATCGCGTGCGCCTTCTGGCGTTGCTTTAGTAAGTACAGGTGTTTCGATGTCTAAAAAGCCGTTTTCATCTAAAAAGCGACGAACAAAGCTGCTTGCTTTAGCACGTAATTTAATACGGTCACTCATTTCTAGACGACGTAGGTCTAAGTAACGGTATTTTAAACGACGTTCTTCTGAGTTTACTTGGTTAAAATCAAGTGGAAGCGGTTCAGAGCGGTTAATAATTGTAAGCTCAGTACCTAAAACTTCTATTTCACCTGTTGCCATATCTTTATTTACTTGGCTATCAGGGCGTGCACGTACAGTACCTTTTAGCTGAACACAAAATTCTTGGCGAAGTGTATTAGCTGAACTCATTAACTCTTCAATGTCAGAGTCGAATACAACTTGTACTAAACCTTCTCTATCGCGTAAATCGACAAAGATAAGTCCACCAAGGTCACGTCGTTTGTTGATCCAGCCACATAGTTCAACTTCTTGATCTACGTGAGTTTTATTTAGCTGTCCGCAATATATAGAGCGCATAGTTTTCCTGTCAGATAAAAGGCTTAAACGGTTATATTTATTTGTTTTAAGGCGTGTGATTTAAAAAACAGGTCACCACAATACAAATAAAGCCGCTAGCAATCTAAAAATAATCAAATTAAGCCCTGCATTATACCCAAGTAGTATTAAGATGCTAGGGCGTGTGCCGCTTTTGCCCCTGAATTTACAGCAGCTCGTTTTGTTATTTGCTACACTATCGCCACTTTATAATAAGGCGCTAGTTTGTATGTTATATATTGGATGCCCGCAGTGGTCGAGTAATGCATGGAAAGGCAATTTATTTTCAAGCCAATGTAAAAACGCCGATATGCTTAGCCAATACGCCCAACACTTTAACTCTGTTGAAGGCAATACCAGCTTTTACGCTGACCCTTCGCCAAGCACCGTATTGCGCTGGGCAAACAGCGTACCCGACGATTTTAAATTTACGTTTAAGTTTAATCGTCGCTTTAGCCACGAGCTGCACCTAACTAATGTTCAAACCGAGCTCACTGATTGGCTTAACTTGTTCTCCCCTATTTTAGAAAAAACCGGGCAAATCATGCTGCAATTACCTAAAGCATTTGGCCCTGGTGACTTACCCAAACTCGCACAATTTATTAGCCTATTACCAAAAGAGGTTAATTACGGTGTAGAGGTACGTCATACTGCGTTTTTTCAAAAGGGTGAAGCCGAAATAGCGCTTAACCAATTATTAATGGCAAACAACATAAATCGTATATCGATGGATACTCGCGCCCTATTTGCGGTAAAACCAACAACCGAAGCGCTAATAGATGCACAGCAAAAAAAGCCCCACTTACCGGTACATGCAATAGCTACTGGCTCAGAGCCTATGGCGCGCTTTGTAATAGCCGATTTACAAAACGACTATAAACCCTTTTATAAACCGTGGCTAAGTAAAGTAAAACAATGGCTTGATGAAGGAAAAACGCCCTATGTGTTTTTTCATACGGCAGATAACCGAGAAGCGCCATTATTAGCAAGGCAGTTTTGCAAAGACCTTGGTTATGATCACAAAGCATTAAACCCATTTACTGGCGAAAAAGAAGCCCACCAGCAAGCACTTTTTTAAAAGTAAAACGACAGAGAAACAATAATGAGTGAATACGCACGTTACTTTACCGGCTACCCAGCTAACATTGTTGAGCAAGTATTAAGCCTTATAAATAACAAAAAGGTATGTGACTACTTACTTAAAAAGTATCCGCAAGCACACACTATTACCAGCGATAAACTACTTTATAGCTATGCAACCGAGCTTAAAAAACAGTATTTAAAAAATGCACCACCGTTTGGGCGCGCAGCATTTAAAAAGCAAGGCGATATGGTCACCAACGCACTGGGTACACATACGTATCGAATGCAAGGCAAAACCCGAAAGCACGATTTAGCCATAAATAGCGACTTGCTGCGCGCCCCCGAGCCATTATTAAAAGCGTTAGTGGTACATGAGCTCGCCCACTTTAAAGAAAAAGACCATAACAAAGGCTTTTACCAACTTTGCTGCCACATGGAGCCGAGTTACCACCAATTGGAATTAGATTTAAGGATATTTTGTGTGGTAGTGGCGATGGGAGAGAATCCTTATTTATGAGTACTCTTAGATGCTTTAGCTGGACGTTGGCTAGGAAAGTGATTGAAATATTCTTTTGTATGTTTCAAAGTATTTTGATATTGAAATGAATTTTCATAATTGATTTGGTTAATAATAGTTATATCCAATCCAACGAACATAGGGTGATTATAATCAACCGAAGATTTTAAAACAGACAACCGCGGATCATCAATATACATATGAATAACAAGTCCATCATGATAGAAGCGATATATATTCTCACCTCCATTAATATCCATCTTGTGCTTAAATGGTGCTAAATTGACTGTATGACCTTTTGTAGATAACTGAACCAAGCTAATTGGAAAAATAGCTCTATTATCTTCCTTCTCACCAACTATAATCTGTCTAAGAAGTTCAATGTTTTTTGCATTTAAATTAACTTCACTAAATGCCGAATTTTTGTTACTGCAGCTCTCCACAAAAGGCTAAGAAAGTATTTTCTAATTAATTTGGGTCTTTGAAATTTTACTAGTCTGAGGCTATTTAGCTGTTTGGCAGAGTTTGCTTTAAATAAATGACTAGACCAAACCAAACCTAAACCTCGAAGCTCCTCAATAGCTAAGGTATCTAAATACGCTAAAATATCTTCACCTTTTTGGGTCACTATATTTGGGTCATACCAGCTATCACCTGCTTTGCCATAAAAGGGTCCGCGATTAGTCACTTTCTTTTCAATAAATTTATTCCCTGAAATGTTTGGCCTAGTTAGGGATTTCGGTATTATGTGCGACTTTACAAACCTCCCAACTTCTTTTGTAAGCTTGCAATCACCGTTTTCCGTATCAGTCATTTAAAATATCCTTACTAATACTAAAGAGAATTTATATTTTGGTTAATAAAAAACGCGATATCAAATCGCGTTTTTATGGGTCGTATCAACCTACTAAAAGCTGATAGCGAAGAGTTGATAGCGCAGTCGTTGGGTTTCGTTTCACTCAACCCAACCTATATAAATAAACTTAAAGCCCTAAGCCTGCCATGAAGTCGTCATCGTCGTCATCTTGTCCAGAAGACGCAGCTGCTTTAGATTTTTCAGCTTGTTGTTTGGCTTCATTTTCGATAATGTCATCAGGGTCTATAGCTTCTACAATGTCAAAATCATGCAGTTTAATAAACTCAGTTTTATCCATAGCAAGTTCTAGGTAAAAGATATTTTGCTTACTGGTAGTAAATGTTACGCGACGTGCTTGTGGGCGATCCATCGTGGTATCTACCGATATTTGCACTTGTTTGTTAATTGCCATCATTTTTGGCTGATTTTGCGTAATAGAAGTGTGTAATTGTTCGCGTACTTTAGATGTAAAGTCGCCAACAATTTGGTTCATTAACTCACCTAATACGTTAGACACATCGTCTGATAAATGGCTATGCGCTATTTCTTCTTCTGGCATCCCCATATTACGCATATAATCGCCATAAATTTCCATTGCTGCTTGCGAGGTGAAGTTAGTAATTACCAACCCGGTAAAGCCACCATCAAACAAAACAAAGCAACCAATATCTGGGCGCATACATGTTCGCGTTATTTTTTGTACCATTGCAGAATAGCTAATGCTGTTGCCGCTGGCTGAGGTAAGTACGCCTGTTACAGAATGACACAGGGTTGCTAAAATATCGTCGGTACTAATAACCTTACTTTTACTCATTTAATAATCTCTTTTTGTGCTTATTATTCATAATTCTAGTCAAGCTACTGAATTTATCACTGACTATCCAGTATAAAATGTTAAAATAACACTATTATTTTAAAAGAGACTGCTTTCGTGACCATAAAAGACAGTATTTATGCCTCTGAGCAACAAGTAAAAGACTTTAGCTTTGACCAAAATGTAGTCGAAGTATTTCCCGATATGATTCAACGCTCAGTACCGGGCTATGCAACTATTGTCAGTACAATGGGTAAACTCGCCGGTGAATATGCGCAAAGTAACTCAAATCTTTATGATTTAGGCTGCTCACTGGGCGCCGTAACACTTAGTATGCGCCGTAATATTCGTACCGATAACTGCCATATAATAGCGGTAGATAACTCTCAAGCAATGGTTGAACGTTGTAAGGTACATTTACAAGGTTTTAAATCAGATGTGCCTGTTACTGTTACTTTAGGCGATATTAACGAGCTTGAAATTCAAAACGCCTCGGTAGTAGCAATGAATTTTACGTTGCAGTTTATTCCGCACGCGCAGCGCCAAGCTGTGCTTGAAAAAATATATGCTAATTTAAAACCTGGTGGTGTATTGCTGCTAAGCGAAAAAATTAAAGCTGAAAATGAGCAATGCGACAATTTATTGATTGATTTGCACCACGACTTTAAACGACACAATGGTTACTCTGAGCTTGAAATAAGCCAAAAGCGTACCGCCATCGAAAACGTTATGCGCCCAGATACACTAAGCGCTCACTTTACTCGCTTACAAGATATTGGTTTTAGCCAAACTCAAGTGTGGTATCAATGTTTTAATTTTTGCTCAATGGTAGCAATTAAATAAAGAGAGTGACTTATGTCTCAATGGTTTAACCAATTTTACGCATCTATTGCACAAAGCCCACTTAGCCACTGGCTAGAAACCCTGCCTGCACAATTAAAGCATTGGCAAAACGAGGCAAGCCATGGTGATTTGCCTAAATGGCAAAAAGTACTTAAAAACTTGCCTGAGGTGACAACTTCGCATGTTGATATTTCTACTAAGGTAGAAATTGGCGCGCCAGGGGAGATGAGTGATGGCGAGCAAAAGCAAGCCATGCATTTATTAAAACGCATGATGCCATGGCGCAAAGGCCCATTTAATGTGCACGGTATTGAAATAGATACAGAGTGGCGCAGTGATTGGAAGTGGGACCGCCTGCTTCCTCATATTGAGCCATTAAAAGGCCGCACTGTTTTAGATATTGGTTGTGGCTCAGGGTATCATTTATGGCGTATGCGTGGTGAAGGCGCAGAGTTTGTCGTGGGTATTGATCCGTCTGATTTATTTTTATGTCAGTTTCAGGCAATTAAACACTACAACCCAGATGAAAACGTGCATTTACTGCCACTAGGTGTTGAAGCATTACCCGAGCTTAAAGCGTTTGATACGGTTTTTTCGATGGGCGTACTTTATCATCGTCGCTCACCTATCGACTTTTTAGCACAATTAAAGGCGCAGCTTCGCCCAGGCGGCGAACTCGTACTTGAAACCCTAGTAATTGAAGGCGATGAAAACACAGTATTAGTCCCAACTGATCGCTACGCTAAAATGCGCAACGTTTGGTTTATTCCAAGTACTGCAGCATTAAAACTGTGGATGGAACGCGTTGGCTTTAAAGATGTGCAAATAAAAGATTGCGCTATTACCACGCTTGAAGAACAACGCAAAACCGATTGGATGGAAAACGAATCGCTAATCGACTTTTTAGATCCAAACGACACAAGTAAAACAATTGAAGGCTACCCTGCTCCACTTAGAGCAATATTAACTGCAAAAGCATAGCGGTTAATTTAACGCCTTAAATACTAAAAAAACGCCTGCGGGCGTTTTTTTGTTTATTTAAACAACAAGCAGCGGACAAGTGTCCTTGTTTATTATTTCAAAATTACATTTGCGCTAGCCGCGACCTTGCAATTGTTGTAAAATACGCGCGTTTCTAAGCAACCCAAAACAACTATTTTGAGGAAAACCTGTGAGCGAACAAAAACAGTCTCTAAGCTATAAAGACGCGGGCGTAGATATCGACGCTGGTAATGCACTTGTTGAGCGTATTAAAGGCGTAGTTAAAAAAACTCGTCGTCCTGAAGTAATGGGCGGAATTGGTGGTTTTGGCGCACTTTGTGAAATTCCTGAAGGTTACAAGCAACCAGTATTAGTTGCAGGCACAGATGGCGTTGGTACTAAACTACGTTTAGCAATCGACTTAAAAAAACACGATACGGTTGGTATTGATTTAGTTGCAATGTGTGTAAACGACTTAATTGTTCAAGGTGCTGAACCCCTGTTTTTTCTAGATTACTATGCAACGGGTAAACTAGATGTAGACACAGCAGCTGACGTAGTGACAGGCATTGGCAAAGGTTGTGAAATTTCAGGTTGTGCCCTAATTGGTGGCGAAACAGCTGAAATGCCAGGTATGTATGATGGTGAAGACTACGACATGGCAGGCTTTTGTACAGGCGTTGTAGAAAAATCAAAAATTATTGATGGCACAAAAGTAGCAGCAGGCGATCAGCTTATTGCACTTGCTTCAAGCGGTCCTCATTCAAATGGCTTTTCTTTAATTCGTAAAGTACTTGAAGTGTCAAAAGCTGATACCAGCGCTGACTTTGAAGGTAAAACATTAGGCGAAACTCTACTTGAGCCTACGCGTATTTACGTAAAACCTTTACTTGAGTTATTCAAAAACGTTGACGTACATGCGCTTTCGCATATTACTGGCGGCGGTTTTTGGGAAAACATTCCACGCGTATTACCCGCTTCAGCAAAAGCTGTAGTTAAAGGTGATAGCTGGCAGTGGCCACCAATTTTTAATTGGTTACAAGAAAACGGCAACATTACTACACACGAAATGTACCGTACATTTAACTGTGGTGTAGGCATGGTTTTAGTAGTCCCTGCAGACAAACTTGAGCAAAGCTTAACAATGCTAAAAGACTTGGGCGAAAATGCATGGCACCTTGGTGAAATTCAAGATGCAGCAGCTGGCGAAGAGCAAGTTGAAATTGTAGGTGGTGCTAAGTAATGGCACCGACTCGTCTGGTAGTTTTAATCTCAGGTAGTGGCTCTAATTTACAAGCCATTATAGATGCCTGCGAACGTGGCGAGATAAACGGACATATAGCGGCTGTTATTAGTAATAAAGCAGACGCTTATGGCCTAGAACGTGCAAAACAAGCAGGTATTGCTACAAAAGTGCTCAGTCATAAAGATTTTGACTCGCGCGAAGCGTACGATGCGCAATTAATGAACGTTATCGACTCTTTTATGCCAAATCTAGTTGTATTAGCTGGATTTATGCGTATTCTTACTCCTAGCTTAGTGCAAAAATATGTTGGAAAAATGTTGAACATTCATCCATCTTTGTTGCCTAAGTATCAGGGGCTGAATACCCACCAAAGAGCAATTGATGCAAAAGATAATGTTCATGGCGTAAGTGTTCACTTTGTTACTGAAGAGTTAGACGGCGGTCCCGTTATTCTTCAGGCGCAAATACCTGTACTCAAGGATGATACAGCAGAAACATTAGCAAAACGCGTGCATGAGCAAGAGCATGTAATTTATCCTTTGGTGGTCAAGTGGTTCAGTGAACACAGACTTACTATGGAAGCAGATTATGCAGTTCTTGACAAAAAACAACTTCCTGCACACGGCGCGCACTACCCACAATAAAAAAATAAGTGCCCTGTTGTTATGTGCGGGCGCTTTACTTCCAACTAGCCTAATTGCAGGCGAATTGACCCAATATCAAGCTAACTACGATATTTTACGCAAAGGTAAAAATCATGGTGAGGCTGTTCGTGAGCTCAAAAAAACGGGCGACGATACTTATGAACTTACATACCACAGCAATATTGAGTGGATGATTTTCTCTGACTCTCGTGAAGAAACATCAAAGTTTACCTTTAAAGATGGCAAGGTTACCCCGCATCATTACAACATGATTCGTACAGGGACAGGCCCAGATAAAGATTATAAAATTGATTTTGATACAACAAACAAAGTAGTGACTAGCAGCGCTAGCGAATACCCACTTAAGTGCGAATGGACTGATGAATTTCAGGATGCTATTTCATACCAAGTGCAAGTGCGCGAAGGGTTGAAAAAAGGCGAAACGAGCTTTTCATTCCCGCTTATAGACAAAAAAGGTAGCCGCCGCGACTACAACTTTGAAGTTGTTGAAAAAGAGATGATCTCTCTACCTATCGGTAATATAGAAGCCATTAAAGTGAAGCGTTTATACGATAACGATAAACGCCAAGCAATTGCATGGTTTGCGCCAGAAATGGATTACATGCTGGTTCGTATGTGGAAAGGCGAAAAAGGTATGGAGCAGTTTGAAGTTCAAATGAATTCATTTACTGTTACTGCGCCTACAGCTGTTGCGCCTGCAACAGCACAACAACCTCAAGAAGCTAACTAAATTTAATTAAACCAAAGTTAAACTAGGACCTGTTGAGCTTTCAGGATTAAAATTTGTTCAACCTAGGGGCTATTTAATCGCGGCGCGAGGTTTGTAACCTAGTGGGCTAAGTAAAAACCGAGCAACAAAGAGTAAATAGCCCCTAGGCAGAACCCTTCGGACAGCGCATGTTTGGCATTTATGCTACGTTATCGCCTATTTATG
>NZ_JJNY01000086.1:0-26654 GCF_000690035.1 Pseudoalteromonas sp. S3431 | reverse complement strand
AACAAGGCGAATTTACGCGTCAATAGCTGGCCTATTGCAAGTAAATTCAACGTAGTTAGCGCTAAAAATAGCTGCTCATGATAGATTTATTATCCAGAGTTCAGCTTAATTAGCATCAATAAATAATACAAAAGCCAAGCACAGCTTGGCTTTTGTTGTGTTAAGCTTTTATATTATTGTGTGCGTTTTTTAAACCTAAATTGCCCCTCATCTATCAACCCACCACTTAAGTTTCGCGGCGTTGTATAAAAACTAACTTTAAGTTGATCTTGTTGATTATCAATATTTATGTGACTAAAGCCCCAAACAAAGCTCTTTGACCACACTAAATCATACTCCGGATATTTTTGGGCTTGAAACTGTGCAAATGGGGAATGTTTGCCACGCATTTTTGAAGCTGCACCAGATATTATAAGCGGTAATTTGCCATGACTACTGCCGCTATCAAACTCAGAGCAATCATCAGTTAACAGTTCTAAATCATGTTCATGACCCGCAATATAGCCATCAGCATATTTACATAGTGTTGGCATTAGTAAACGCCGTAACACATGTCCTTCTGTGTATTTTGTACCACCAATTGACCATAAAATATGATGCCCATACACTAACTTCCACTTAGCCGTTGAGTTAGCAATTTCTTTTTTTAACCATGCTAGTTGCTTAATATCTTCGCCATTTTTTGGTCCTTCGTGCTTATCATGAACTTCAAGCTTGGCTGCACCACTTTTAATTGCTTGTTGTTCATTACCTTCACTGCCATCAGGGTTAAGCGGCACTTTATAGTATGTTTGCCCCGCCAACAGCATATTTGTATCTAAAACGAAAAATTCTACGTCGTTACCTGGCGTCCCTTTTTTATAACTGTAGTACCCTTGTTCACCCATAAAAAAATTAGGTTGTTGCGCCATCCACTCAGTTTGTAATGCCACCCCTTTTCGAGAGCTGCGCCAGTCATGGTTACCTAAAGCAGAATATACAATCAAAGATGGATCAGCATCGAACAAAGGTTTCAAAGGGGCATAAATTAAATCATGTAAACGTTTTTGATCATCTTTACCATCATTAGCATCTGCGCCATCGGGGTAAACATTATCGCCTAATTGAATAGCAAACTGACACTCTTTGCTTTCACATAATTTAGCCATAGCTAGGCCAACCGCTTGTGCACCACCTTGTTCGGTTGCTATATCTGTCCCCGGATACACATAAATAGGAGCATGATCAAACTCTTTACGTGGTCGATAATCTTCAAGCCAATCTTGTAATTCTTTGGCTATAAATTCAGTTTTGTTTTTGGGGTTTTTAATCTGTTTCTTTTTGGGGTAGTCAACGTGATAGCCGCCATCCCCAAAAGCGATAAAATTTATATTTTTACTAGGTGTTTTTTCAGCCTGCGCACTGCACGCACTAAGTAACATACAACAAGCAAATGCAAGTGGTGAAAGAAGTAATTTGTTCATCATTTTATATTCCACAAAAAGGCCTACTTATATCAAGTAGGCCTTTTTAGTTGTGTAAATTAAAGAGAGTTAATAGTAAACCCTAGCTCATAAGTACGACCGTATGATTCATATTGGTAGTTGTATTTACGCTCACCATGATAAAGATACAAAGGCTCATCGGTTAAGTTTTTCGCATTAAAGTAAACATTAACAGAATCATTTATAAAGTACTTACCGCTGAAATCTAGTTGCGTGTGACTATCTTCATATACATTCATGTCAGCATCTTCAAATTGGAAGCTTTCACTCTTATAAGATGCGCTCAAACGAGTGCTAATTACATTGTTTTCATAACCAACAATAAAGTTACCTATTTTATCTGCTTGATTTGGTAAGCCATCGTCAGCATTAATAAATGTGCCATTTGCACTAATTAAAAAACCAGAATCAAACGTTTTACTCCAGTTAAGTTCAAGCCCTGTTAGTGATGCAGAGCCACCATTAACCATTTGCACAACTTCTTGGTAACCATTCCATTGGCCGTTATCTTGTACTTCTTGCTGAACAATATAGTTGTCGATATCTTTGTAGAACAGCCCCGCTGAAAGTACCCCAATACTGCCTGGGTAGTATTCAATAGAGGCATCGAGATTCATTGATTCATAAGGGTCTAAATCGGGGTTCCCCACTTCAGCTTTACGCTCAACGGAAATTACGCCGTCATCTTCACTGCTTTCAGATTCAATTAACTGAAACGCCGCAGAATCTTTAAATGAAGGGCGTGCAATTGTATTTGTATAGGCAAAACGAGACACTAATTTATCACTGTGCTCATAGCGCATATTTAAACTAGGTAAAAAATGATCATAATCTTTTGTGGCTTTCCAAGGCGTGCTTGTAACTACTTCCGTATCGTTTACATCGTCAGTTAATAGCGCGACCTGATTACCTTCAGTATCAAATTGAGTTCCTTCATAACGAAGGCCTGCGACAATTTGTAACTTATCAATATCTAACGTTACCATTGCATAAGCTGCAACAATATCTTCATTACTGGTATAACTTGCACCATCGGACTCAACTTGTGAGTCGTTTTCGTTCAGTTCAAATGCATCACGATTATTATTCACAAATTGACGGATAGCTGAACGATTTAGACCAGGACCAAATTCTCCTAAATCATAGTCGGGGACAGGCGCAGCGAAGTCACTCGCGAGTGCTCCTTGTAAGTCATCCTTATAAATCCAAACATTTACATCGTTACGTTTTTCACGGCTTTGATATTTAGCGCCAAACTTGAATTCACCATTGTTATTATTCCAAACAAAATCACGACTGAAATCAACCTTAAAGGTCATTGCTTCATCTTCACTAAGATTGTCGTTAGCCTCTACTTTATCTAAAACAAAATTGCTCATGTCGTTAGCATTAGATGATTGAGATAAGCTTGGTATTTCACTTTGTGCAATATAACCCAAATCAAGCCCTTCACCCGCAAAGCTTACATCTAAGCGATCTGGCTCTTTTTCGTCTGACTTTGAGTAACCGACGCTGTATTCAACAAACCAATTGTTTAATTGATGCTCGCCACCTGCGACCAATGACAAAATGCTTTGTTCTTCATAACGATCTTTCGTATCTCGGTCCATTTCAGCGTCAGAAAAAGAAGCGCTGTTATTATCATGGGTATTAACTTGGCCATCGCTAAACTTAAACTCTTTACGCTGGCGGTATTCATCATCCGAGAAATCACTGTAAAGTGTGCGTAAATAGTATCGATTTGCTACACCACTGTGTAAATCAAAGTTAAGCGCAGCACCTAAACGCTCACGTGTAATTTGATATTGGCGTTGCTCAATCTCTTCTGCTCCAAAGATTTTTATATCTTCACCCGTAGCGTCATCTTCAACTTTAAATTCGCTCCAGCCACCATCAGTTTCAACATTACGAGAACCAAAGTCACGTTTAAACCACGAAATAGCAGTCGCTACCCCTAAATCCAAACCGTTATTGAGTTCATAAACATCTGTAAAACTTGCCGAAAGTTTAGGGCTAGTGTCCGACTCAAGTTCATTAT
Organism: Pseudoalteromonas sp. S3431; assembly: GCF_000690035.1. Taxonomy (NCBI): domain Bacteria; kingdom Pseudomonadati; phylum Pseudomonadota; class Gammaproteobacteria; order Alteromonadales; family Pseudoalteromonadaceae; genus Pseudoalteromonas; species Pseudoalteromonas sp. S3431. The sequence goes on along the minus strand of NZ_JJNY01000086.1, from coordinate 23,132 downwards.
ATGAACCTTGTGCGGTGAAGCTATAACTCTGCCCAGATTTATCAAAAGCACTTAAACTTTTAACTTCAATTGAACCACCAATCGCACTTGCATCCATGTCAGGTGTGACCGTTTTACTTACTTCTAAACTTTGAATTAATTCACTTGGAATAACATCCATTGCCACACTGCGAACCCCGGCCTCGGGAGAAGGTACATTAAGGCCATTCACGGTCACATTATTTAAATTAGGATCGATACCACGAATACCAACAAAACGTCCTTCGCCTTGATCTCGCGCTATAAAAACCCCCGGCAGGCGTTGTAAAGCTTCCGCTGCATTTTGATCTGGGAGCTGACCAATTGAATCAGCACTTACCACTGACTTTAGATTACTGGCATTTTTTTGTCTGTTAATCGCGCCAGCTTGCCCTGCACTTTGACCATAAACAATAATATTATCAATCGCATCCTCTTGCTCACCTATTATTATTTGTTGCGTGAACACGTTTTCATCAACAATTTTTATTTTTTTCTCTACCGAGGATGCACCAATATAATCAACCATTAAGGTGTAATCCCCTGCTGGTAAATTATTAAATGAGAAAGTACCATCACGCCCGCTGACTGTTTTTAGATTTAGTTCTTTTACAGTAATTTTTGCACCACCAAAGTAAACACTTTGACTTGAATCGGTAATGCGTCCTTTAACGGCGCCATCAGCTAAAACTGGGGTTGTATATAAAATGCCACAACATGCTAATGCGAGACTCGACTTAATAAAAGGTGATGATTTAAAAGGGTTCATAATGTTTCTCTTAATTGCTGCTTATGATTAATAGGCCATACTGGCTCGGCACGGACATCCTAATTACAGAAGATGAATTAAATATGTCAGTGTTTTTTATCCCCTATTTAAACCATGTGTTTATGTTGTTTTTTTTACAAAAAAACGACAACGTGAGCTAATTTGACTCCCCTTAATTTACCTATAATTACGGTTTGATAATAAAAACTACAAACAAAATAGAGCTAAAATAATAAACGATTAAATATGTTGAGCTGTTCAGACTCTAACTTAACTAAGACATCTGTTTACGACCAAAATACAACCTGTCTCCATCAACAAACAAACCTGTTATTTTTAATCAAAAAAAAGCCCCAAGTAAAAAATACTCAGGGCATGTACTATTTTTAAAACTAACTATTCAACACTATCGGTGATCGTACGTTCTAAGGTCATTTTATAACCTGAGCTCGTTGTTGTATCGTGCTCTAAGATAAGTATGTAGTTTCCTTCTTGCGTAAAGTCCATATCGCTTTGTTGGATAAGCACAATTTGCTGCCCGTTATCCTCAAATACTGCATAAACAGTGTAAATCTCGTTGTCTACGACTTGCTCTTCTTGATCGTATTTATCAAGCCCATCAACAACATTACTTGTGTCTTCTACTGTTTCACCGTTAAGTGTAAAGTACACGTCAACTTCAGAGACTGATTGACCTGCATAATTTTCAATTAAATTTACAACTGATACCGTATGACTATAACTGCTAGGTGTAAGGTTTTCTTCTACGCTCATCATACGAGGACCATTTTCTTCGTCGTTATAAAAAATCCCCACTGCACTTTGTTCACGCTCTAACGTCATTAAAAAGTTATCAGCAAGCTTAGTGCCTTCTTCGTCATACATAGCAACACTGTAGCTGTTAGGCGATAATTCAACATAGTTAGTATAAGTATCGTTGGCTACTGTATCGGTTGTTAACTCTGTAGTACCACGAGTAATTGAGAAGCTAACCGGTGAATAGCTATCCATTGTATTAATGAATCGTAATTGGCCTTGTGCATCTTGATGATTTAGCTCCGTGACATAGTTATTATCAGTCACTATATCAAGCGTAATACCGTTTTTTTCGGTTGCATAGCTTGGACGGATCATAGCAACGTAGCTTGCTTCGTCGTAGTAATAAACTGAAGGTGATTCAAAAATAACATCCGAACTACCTGCCGCTGTCACATAAATTGTATAATACCCTTCTTCAAGTGTTTGCAGATCGGGCTCAGTCAAATACTGCGCAGAGGCAAATAATGTTGCGCTTTCAAATACACCATCATCCGTAGCTATATAAATATCATAGTTATTATTTTCATTCGTGGTATTAAAAAAACCTAAGTTAAATTCATCAGTGTCACTAGAGATAGGCACGCTAAGCTCTGTGAATATAGGCTCAGCAAAATCGCCACTCATCACAATTAATTGCGTTTTATCACCTTTAATCGACACTTCTTGTTCACTAATGGTTATGTAACTGTCGTTGGCATCAAGGTACTCAAAACTTACATCATAAGTGTCAGTACTGTAGTTGTGACGAGTAGTTACATCAGCAAAGTCAGTACCTGAACGCTCTGTTTCATCAATAAATAGTCGAGTGTATGGGCTGTTATAAGAGCCATTATATAATTGAATATAACCGGTATCACTTGAGCTATCATCGGAGCCACAACCGGCTAAGATAGAGATTAAACTAAGTGGTAAAGCAGCTTTAAACAGGGAGTTGGTCATTAGAGTTATTCCTTATTATTAAAATCCCTTTTATGACTCGAATACCCTATTTTAATTTCATAATTTACAAAGCATTACTCGCACTGACACTTCCTGACGTAAACGTTAAAAAGTGTATGAAAGTGTCTTTAATATTGATAATAGATTACAAAAGGGAAAGTTTGAGGGACAACCACAGCAAATGCTTAGCGTTTTAACGTCTGCGTTTAGAGGTTGAAAAGATCAGCTCACTACATACCTATTACGGCCAGTTTCTTTTGCTTTATACAAAGCAAGATCAGCTCGCTTCATTACCTCATCAAACAACTCTCGTTCAATGCGTTGTGCAATACCTATGCTTACAGTTATAAAGCGGTCGTTTTTCACATTAATTGTATGAGCGAGCTCTAAAATAGTTTGGGAAAAATCAGTCACATCATTAATATTACTTGGGGGGAAATAACCGGCAAACTCTTCACCACCAATTCGAGCAAAAATACTCGTGTCATCAAATAAAGCATTCACTTTATAGGCAAACTCTTTAAGTATTTTGTCTCCCATATCGTGACCGAAGTCATCATTTATAGATTTAAAATGGTCTATATCAATTATTAAAAGAGTGTATGCGGGTGTCGTCACATTTTTCACATATCGATAAAAACAACGCCGGTTATGCACATTAGTCAAATCATCCATAATGAGCTCTTTAGCTAGCCGATTATGCATTTTTTGCATAAATAACATAGTTTTAAACAAGCCAAAAGCGGTTATTGTCATGCCTATAGTTCGGCATAAATCTTCAACATACAAACTTACCCAGTAAGGCGGTATAACTACCTCATCAAGCACATCAGCCGTAATACCGACAATCCATAATAACAATCCAGTGCTTACGTAAAAATATGCTTTTTTAGCTAACTTTGAGCACTGTACAACCCAAAAAATAGCAACAATGACTATTAAATTAATAACATCCGTCGTAAAACCATAAATATTATTTTTAAAATCTAAAAAAGGGAAATTCATTAAAGAATAAGCAGAAAACACCAAAATATAGGAAAGAAGTATAAACATTAAAAGCTTATTCAGCTTAGTGAGATGGACAAAGCGACTTAACTTTATACTTACTATTTCGGGATTCATTATCGTCCAATTTTACGTTAGGCTATATGAGCAACACGTAAAATTATAACACACGTTCAAAATTCAGATACAAAACCACTGCGTTAAATGAGTGTACTTACCCCCCATGTCCCTAGTATTAAAACACTTAAACCAATCATAGCCTTAGTTTTATGTTTACTAATTATCCGTTCAGCTTGATTACCCGCGTAATACACAATAATAGCCAAACTAAAATAACGAATAGAACGTGCAATAGCACTGGCTAACAAAAATAACCAAATTGAATATTTAGTTGCACCAGCAGCAAGCATCGCTATTTGAAAAGGGATTGGTACAATACCAAGCGTTATAACAAACCAAAAACCTTGTTCTTGCATTTGTTGCTGAACATTTTTAAATTGCTCAGGTGTTGAAAACGTATTAATGATCCAATCACCAACGGCGTCAAATAGGTAATAACCCAAAGCATAGCCAAACAGAGCTCCCACAACACATCCCAAAGTAGCCATAAATGCAATAAGCCAAAGTTTTTCACGTCGAGCTTGCATTAATGGCACTAAAACAGCCTCAAGTGGAATAGGGACTATAGTCGACTCTAAAAAAGACGCAACGGTAATACCACTTAACATATGCTTAGAATCTATAAATTGACGTGTTTTTTGTTTAAGCTTTTTTTGAATAGCCATTATAATTCCCTTCTATAATTTAAACTCTCGACAATATAAAGCAGAGGGCTTTATTTTTATTTATCAGACACTTAAAGCAAATATAAAGTCTATTTCACCTAAAAAAACACTACCGTAAATTTAACCTACAGAGATAAACCCACCAAAATCGAATGCTAATAAAGTTAAATTAACCTGAGTTCTGGTTAAGATATTTACCAACGTATTGAATTATAGTGATATGTAAATTTATATTCTCTAGCCAGAAATTTTCAGTGAAAGCAAGACGAGCTTACGCGTCAATAGCTGGCCTGTTGCAAGTAAATTCAACACAGTGAGCGCTGAAAATAGCTGCTTGAGATAGATTTATTATCCACAGTTCAGGTTAAATTAACCTCCCTACAATCCAAGTAACAATATAACTAACTTGCGAAGTATCATCGCATATTCAGCTTAATACAGGATGAAAATACATATTTATGAGCAAGTCGCTATTTATTACATATCTTTCGCCTTATAAGCAATAAACGTTACAAGCTAAGTCCAAGGTTTTTACTGAAAACATATTCATGTAAAAAACACACCAATTAAATGAAAATGATATTGCGAATTATTCGTATTTATATATAATATGGCGAAATTATTCCCGCTCAACTGTATTATTTGTTTACTTAATTAGGAATTTATTATGCGTTTAAAAAAACTATTAACAGGTGTGATGCTACTCACAGTCTGTGCAACAAGTTATGCCCACACTCCTTATTTAGCGCCCTACTCTTTTGATGAATCAAGTCAAGATAACGTTACTTTAGACGCTGCTTTTGCAGAGAAATTTTTTGTTCCTGAGCTTGCGTTTAATAACAGTATTTTTACTGTAATTACTCCTAATGGTGAAACCATAAATCCTGATAATGTTGTGAAATTGCATTTACGTATGGTTGTAGAACATCAGCTAAAAGAAGAAGGTACTTATCGCTTTAGCACAGGTAAACGCTTAGGCCGTGTGTTTAAAATGTATGAAATAAACGGTGAAAGAAAATCGCTAGAAAACCCAATGGATGCAATCCCTGAGGGAGGAAAGTTACTCGCCTTTTTCCAATCACTCACCTTAGCTGAAAGTTATGTAACCAAAGGTGCCCCAAGTGAAACAGCCCTAAAACCTTACGGTCAAGGCTTAGAGTTTGTTGCTAAAAGCCACCCTAATGAACTTTTTGTTGGTGAACGTTTATCAATGGTTAGCGTGTTTAATGGAAAACCACTGGCTGACTTAACTGTTGATGTTTTTCAGGCGAACGATCAATTTAGCAATGATAAACCTTCCATCTCATTAAAAAGTAACGATAAAGGCGAGTTTAGCTTTATGCCACAAAAACAAGGCGTATACCTTTTACGTGCACGTTATAAAAGTGATGCACCTAAAGGCTCTCCGGCTCCTCAAATCAGTAATACCTACACCCTTGTTGTTGAAGCGACAGAATAAACGAGAAATAAAATGAACAAAATAATAACGATTACTTTTACTACTGTTTTAGCACTACTAAGTACAGTCACAAATGCAGCATCGCATAGCAAGTCGATTTACATAAACCAATACGATACCAACAATGACGGCAATGTGCACTTAGCTGAATTTGACAATGCCCGACAGAATAACTTTAACAGCACTGACGAAAATAAGGATGGCGCAGTAAGCGAAAACGAATATGTTTTTGAATACCAAGACCGTATGGATAAACAACTTACCCTTGATAGATTAGTGCAAGTTAAACAAACCACAGTACGCTTCAAAGCACTCGATAAAAATGAAAATGCTAAAATGGAATGGCAAGAATACCAAGCATCTGGTGTACGTAGTTTTACAAAATATGATGTAAATAAAGACGGCACAATTAACGACCTAGATCCTGAGCCAAAAAGAAAAACAGAAAAGAAAACGGTTGAAAAAACTGAGCAGCAATTAGCACAAGAAAAACAAAACAAATTAAACAGAGCAAAACGCCTACTTCGTATGCCAACAACGCACGATCGAAAAGGTTTTTTTATTAAATACGACCTAAATCAAGATAACATTATTACCCAAAAAGAATTTAACCAACGCCGTCGACAAGACTTTAATCGTGCCGACGAAGATGCTAATAATTGGCTAACAGAGCAAGAGTATATTTTTGAATATGAAAACCGTTTAGATAAAAAGATAGCCAGTACACGCAAAGCTGCATTAAAACAAACACACATTCGTTTTAATGTTTTAGATAAAGATGAAGATGGTGCAATGACCTTTGCTGAATACCAGCTGTCAGGGCATCGTAGTTTTACACGTTGGGATACTGACAAAGACGGTATCGTCAACAACCTAGATCCAGCGCCTAAAAAAAATGAATATGTGAGCAACAATAAAACGGCAAAATCATCAAACACTAATTACTGAATATTAAACGCCTCCCTGCCAATAAATTTACAGGCAGGGAGAACAATATTGAATTAAGGAATGTTGATAAATCATGTTAAAAAAAATATTCGGTGCTGCTTTATTGCTTATTTTTAACACACAGCCAGTTCTTGCAATGGTAAATGCCCATTACGATAATGTATTAGGTACATCAATGGATATAAGCATTGCAGGTGTACCTCAACTGCAAGCCGAAAAAGCGATAGGTAGTACATTAAATGAAATAACACGCTTAGAAGGGATTCTTTCAACGTGGCAAAAAGAGAGTCAGATTAGCTTGCTAAACAAATTAGGAAGTAAACAAAACCTTCCTAGTGAATTAATTGAAATTGTTGAATTATGTGAAAAATGGCATGCCGCTTCGCATAAAAAATTCAGTTGCAAAATGGGAAAATTAAAAGAGCTTTGGTTAGCCGCTGAACGCACTGATAGCGTACCAGATAGGATTGCCGTACGTTATAAAGCTCGCGACATCCAACGCTCAACCATTAACATTGATGCTGTAAAAAGCAGTGTAATATTAGATGAAAAAATAGCACTTGATCCTGCGGGGTTAGCAAAAGGGTTTATTATTGACTTAGCTTATGCGCATTTGCATTCGTTATTGCCTGATGCAACGGGATTAAAATTAGATATTGGCGGTGATGCATATTATTGGGGAAAACCAAATAATAATGCTAAATGGCATGTTGCAATAGCCGATCCGACAAATCTAAACGATGCTCAATCAGCAGCGCCATATTATGTGAATTTATCAAATATGGCCATTGCATCAAGTAGTCACCATAATCGCTTTAGACAGATTCAAAGAAGAAAATTTAGTCATATTTTAGATCCACAAGATGGCTGGCCAATGGACTATGCGCCATCTGCAACGGTTATAGCTAAAGACGCCGTCACTGCAGATGCCATCGCAACGGCATTAAGCACTCAATCAATATCACAAGGAATAGATTGGGTTAATCAACTAGAAAATGTTGAAGCATTAATAGTATCGCCTCAAGGTTTAAAAGTGGCATCAGCTGGATGGCATACTTTTGTAGGCTCTGAAACTGAAGCCATTGATGAGCTTTCTGCTAACTCACTGCAAATAGAATATCAAATACCTAATTTACAAGTAGCTAAATATGAAAAACCTTATGTTGCTATTTGGATAAGCGATCGCCAAAACCGTAGTGTTTATAATTTACTATTACTGGGTGAAAGTAATCGATGGGCTAAAGAAAACAGTCGTTGGTGGCGACGTGTCGGTCGTAAAAATCCAGATTTATTAGATGGTATAGCTCGTCCAACTCGCCGACCAGGAGAATATAAAGTTCTTTGGAGTGGCCTAAATAACAATGGTGAATTTGATAGAAAAGCTAAATACTATCTAAATATAGAAGCGGCAAGAGAAGGTGGAGGCCACAACTATAAACGGATTGAATTTGAGTTTAGCCCTCATACTGAATCAGCCTCACTACCTAAAAAATTAGTCATTCCTGCTAAAGGTGAACTGGGAATTGTAAGCATAACTTATAAAACAACAAATAATAATCGCCTCTAACGCTTACTCATTTAAAGGTATTATTAAAAAATAAATGTGTAAATCGCAATCGTTTGCCTTTGCATTTAAATTAACATTAAATTAGGGATCATCATGAAATATAAAAAATCCATTTTAACCAGTGCAATAACCATTGCACTTAGTGGGCAAGCTTTCGGACAGACCATACAAACACTAGAAAAAACGGTTGTTAAATCTCAAAGCATTGAGCGTGATGCGGTAGTAGAAGTACTTAGTAGTGAAGAATTAGCACTTCGCCAAGTTGATAACTTTGAAGATTTAGTAAAATTAGTACCTGGTGTATCTGTATCAAAAGGTGATGATCGCTGGGGTGCAAGTGGCTTTAATATTAGAGGATTAGATGAAGACCGAGTTGCTATTAATGTTGATGGTGTGCCACAGGGCGAAACACTAAAGTACGAAAGCGGACAAGCTTACGGATATTTTAAAGGTTCACGTAATGGTGTCGATATTGAAGCACTAAAATCAGTTGAAATTGTTAAAGGTGCTGATGCTATTTTATCGGGTAACGGTTCGCTTGCTGGTGCCGTTAATATGACAACGAAAGATCCTGACGATTTTCTTTCTTATCAAGGCGATGACTCAGGTTTTGCCATAAAAGCAGGCTACAGTGGTGAAAATAGCGAAACAATGACCTCACTCACTGCGGCTAATAGAACTGGTGCTCTAGAATCACTCATTATTTATACCTATCGCGATGGTAATGAATTTGAAAACTATGATATGAATGGCGCTGATATAGAAGGCTCTGCCAGAGAAATTCCTGACCCTCAAGATACTAAGTTAAATAGTGTACTAGCTAAGCTTATTTATGAAATTAGTCCTGACAATGAAATTGGATTTGTTGGTACTTATTATAAAACAAAAGTAATTACTGATACGCAATCATTTAATGGGGGTTGGTATTCAAACCGAGTAGGCAACGATATAAGTAAAACAACCCGAGTTGGTGTTTTTCATAAATACGAAGGTGAAACAGCTCTTTTTGATAAAATAACCACTGCATTAAATAAACAAAGTATCGACTTTGCGGCTAATACGAGCCAACACGCTAGATTTGGTTTTGGTGGTGGAATAACTACCGATGAAGACCGTGTTGATACACGTGCTTTTAATCAAGACCTATTCCAAGTAACAGTTGATCTAGAGAAGTCATTTAAGTTTGCGCAACAAAAACATAAATTAGTTTATGGTGCTGAAATATTAAATAAAGACTATGAAAACTCACAAGTACGAAAGTCTAACAGCATTTTAAACGACAAGGGTTGGGTAGAATCAAGCAGCCAAGCTTTGATCCCAAAATCAGAAGCCGACATTTATACTTTATACGCCTTAGATACGTTTAATCTTGGAAAAACAACTCAGGCGCGTCTTGGCGCACGATATGACCACTATACATATAATGCTAAAGCAGATGAAAACTATTCAGATGAATCAGGAACATTAGGAGAAATTTCGTTCTCTATGGCAACATGGACAGCTGGCATTGAACAAGCACTCAATGATTCATTTAGTATTGAAATGGGTGTATCAACTGGCTTCAGAGCACCTACCATTGAAGATATGTACACAACAAGTGGCACTCTCGATGATTGGAATGAAGTTCCCAATGCCGATCTAAAAGCGGAATACAGCACTAACTATGACGTTGCATTAGTTGGTGAGTTTTCTAAAGGTAGTTTTCGTTTAGGTACTTTTTTCAGTAAGTATAAAGACTTTATTGATAGCGAAAAACGCCAAGGCATAAATACTAATACGGGTGAAACAGACCCAGATGGATTTTTTGTCAACTTTAATTCAGATACCGTTGAAATTAAAGGTATTGAGTTCTCGGCCGACCTTAACCTAAGCCGCACATTTGATTTAACACCCGGTTTAAAAACGCGTGTACAAGCGGCTTATACAAGTGGTGAAAATAGCGAAGATACGCCTATCTACTCTATTCAGCCGTTTAATTTAACGTGGGGAATAAGCTACGACCAGCCTGAAGGTAATTGGGGCGTTCACACATATGCTTCTTACACTGCAGGTAAAGAAGATAAAGACTCCTTTACAATCGATGAAAATGGCGAAAAAACATACCCTCTTTATTCTAGTAATGCAGCAACAATTATTGACCTAACTGGGTATTACAATATTACTGAGTCTTTACGCTTGGTTGCAGGCGTATACAACGTAACAGATAAAGAATATTACCGTTGGGATAGTGTTCGCTTTGTTGACCAAGGTGATATGAGACCTGGGATCGGAGTGACTGATAACGGCATTAAACGCTACAGCGAAGCAGGCCGTAATTTAGGTGTAAATGTAAGTTATAAATTTTAAGGTACACAAAATAATTAATATTTAGGCCGAGTTATGACTATAACTCGGCTTTTTTCCTTCTAGCCAAGATAAATAGTGCTTAAACAAAAAGCACGTTAGAAATAGCAGACAAATTAACTTACAATTAAAAGTAGTGAGTATTTTAATTGTAAGTAGTTATTAAATTTATGCAAAGTGCGCGTTTTATTCCCTTTAGAAAGCAAGATATTGTTGATATGTGTAGCGAAGAGCTTAGAAGCAGTACACAAAAAACATCGTTTAAACAATTTTGTGATTTACTAGCAAGCCTTATTCATTACGATTACCACGCAACACTTGAATCACTTAAAAATAACTACGCCCCGTTTGATCCCAACAGTGACACGCGATCGTTAGCGCCAGTATCGGCGGATCAAAAAGCGCAGTGCCAACATGAGTTTGCTAAAGATTTTGCCAAAGTACTCAATGCTGCTAATTTTGAAGTGATCACCAATGAAGACTTACAAGAGGCATTAAACGAAGAATCACTATTTAAAGTGCGCCTTGAGGTTGAGTTTGACGACTTTGAAGAAGTGGTATTTTATCGCCGTGGCGAGTCGCAACTCACTGAAACCATCATCAGCTTTTGGGGCCTTCGTAAAAAACCGCTGCACTTTACTAATTACGACCGAGTTGCGGTGTTTATTCGCTTTAAAGACAGCGCTTATTTTGCAGCTAAAAATAAAACGCCAATGGGGTTTGAGCCAAGTTCAACCATAGTAAAGTTGTTTCAAAATGTGCCAAAAGCTGATCTCGAAATGCTATTTCCTAATAGCGAAGTACGCATGCGCCCTATTGATAAAGCAATTATTGGCTCATCGGCTTTAGTTGGCGGTGCAGTGGTACTTATAACTAAACTTGGCGCATCAATCGTATTATTGCTTGCTCTGTTTGCTTTTTGGGGTGGTTTTAGAAGTGAAGCTGTAGAAATGACCCAACAACATTTTATTACCTTTGCTATTGGCATGGGGGTTTTTGGCAGCTTTATTTTTAAAGAATGGAGTAAGTTTAAAAACCGTAAAATAAAATTTATGAAAGCCCTTAGCGATAACCTCTACTTTAAAAACCTCGATAACAACGCGGGTGTTTTTCACACGCTTATTGACGCCGCCGAAGAAGAAGACATAAAAGAAGCCCTGCTTGCGTATACCTTTTTACTCAAATCAGAAAGCGGCTTAACCGCACAAACGCTTGATGAACAAATAGAGCATTGGTTTAAAAGTAAATACCAGTGCGATCTTGATTTTGAAATTAGCGACGCACTTGAAAAGCTGGTGCGTATGCGTTTGGTAACGTGCACTAGTGATGTGTATAGCGCAATAAATTTAGATCATGCAAAAACGATACTGGATGAGCGCTGGGATAATCTTTTTCAATATAATTAATGTAGTATTTTTGCTAAATAATACCCAAATAAAAAAGCAGCTGATAAGTACAGCTGCTTTTTTATTATATTATCAATAGCTAGTATTTAAGCTAATTCAGCTTCTGCTTTTTTAGTAAATTTAGAATGCACTAACTTATAAAGCGCAGGCAATATTAACAGTGTCAGTAAAGTTGATGAAATAATCCCGCCAACCACTACTGTGGCGAGAGGTTTTTGCATTTCAGAACCCGTTCCCGAATTAAGCGCCATAGGTATAAAGCCTAAACTTGCCACCAGCGCAGTCATCAGTACTGGGCGCAGGCGCTGTAATGCACCGCTGTGAATTGCTTCAAACAAACTTAAGCCGTCGCTTCGTAACTGCTTAATAAACGACAGCATAACCACGCCGTTTAATACCGCGACACCACTTAGGGCAATAAACCCCACACCCGCTGAAATTGAAAGCGGCATATCGCGCAGCAATAACGCAAGCACACCCCCCGTTAATGCCAGTGGCACACCACTAAATATAATCAATGAATCACGAAGCGATCCAAAGGCGCTATACAGTAAGCCAAATATAAGCAGTAAAGTGACCGGCACAACCAACGACAATCGCTTACTTGCCGATTGTAGCTGCTCAAACGTGCCGCCGTATTCAAGCCAATAGCCACTTGGTAAATTAAGTGATTCATTCATGCTCGCTTGCGCATCACTTACAAAGCTTGCTAAATCGCGCCCCTCTACATTGGCAGTTACTACTACATTGCGCTTACCACTTTCGCGGTTTATTTGATTAGGCCCTTTTTCAATGCTGATTGTCGCTACTTCGCCAAGCGGTACAAATGCAAGTTCTGGGTTACTATCTTTAGGTAAAGCAACTGGCAAACGAGCAAGTGCTGATACATCGCTAGACCAACGCTTATCAAGGCGCACTAATAACGAAAAACGTTTATCGCCCTCGTAAATTAGTCCGGTTTGCACACCACCAACAGCGGCGGCAAGTGTTTGTTGAATATCGTTTACGCTTAAACCCAATAACGCCATGTGGTCGCGCATTGGTGTTACCGAAAGTGTTGGCAATCCTTCCATTTGCTCCAAACGTACATCGGTAGCGTCTGCAATATTACGCATTAGCCCTGTGGCTTTTTCGCCAAACTCTTTAAGTACGCTTAAGTCGTCACCATAAATACGCAGTGCCACATCGGCGCGCACGCCAGCAATTAACTCGTTAAAGCGCATTTCTATTGGTTGTGTAAATTCGTAATTATTACCTGGTACATCGTTAACACGGGTACGAATTTGCTGAACCAATTCTGCTTTAGTGAGTGCTGGATTAGGCCACTCTTCTTGCGGTTTAAGTATTAAAAAAGTATCAGCAACATTGGGCGGCATAGGATCGCTTGCTACATCAGCAGTACCAATTTTTGAAAATACGTTAGCAACCTCAGGCTGATCTAATATGGCTTGCTCAAGTTCTTTTTGCATTTGCACAGATTGCTCAATACCAGTGCCAGTAATGCGCAGCGCGTGCATAGCAATATCGCCCTCATCAAGTTTCGGTAAAAATTCTGCGCCCATGTTTTTAACTTTAAAACCAAGCACTAATACTAATGCAGTGGCAATACCCACCATCAGCCACGGTAATTTAAGCGATATACCAAGTAATGGTTTATACACTTTTTTAACGCCGCGCATGAGTGCATTTTCGGTTTCATCAACCTTACCGCGAACAAACACTGCAATAGCAGCAGGAACAAAGGTAACGCCAAATATAAGCGCGCCAATTAACGCCGCAACTACTGTAAATGCCATTGGCTGAAACATTTTGCCTTCAACGCCGCTTAGTGCAAATAAAGGTAAATAAACCAGCATAATAATAACAATACCAAATACAGCCGGTGTAAATACTTCTTTGGTGGCGGCGGTCACTACATTTAAACGCTCGTTTAAGGTAAGTAGCCTGCCATGTTTATGCTGAGCTACACCGAGTTGGCGCAGGCAGTTTTCAACTACAATTACAGCGCCATCAACAATTAAACCAAAATCGATTGCGCCTAGGCTCATTAGGTTACCCGATACGCGATTACCCACCATACCTGTAACGGCAAACAACATACTCAACGGAATAACCATTGCCGTAATAAGCGCGCCCGTTACATTACCCAGCAGTAATAGCAAAATCACTATCACTAAAATGGCACCTTCAAATAAGTTGGTTTGCACGGTTGCTATGGTTTTATCAACAAGAGTTGTACGGTCGTAAACCGCTTCAACAATAACGCCAGCGGGTAAGCTTTTTTGCACATCAACTAACTTATCAGCCATCGCTTTTGCCACTACGCGGCTGTTTTCGCCAATTAGCATCATGGCGGTGCCGAGCACGGTTTCCTCGCCGTTATAAGTGGCCGCGCCAGTTCTAAGCTCCTTGCCTAAAAGCACGTTAGCCACATCTTTAATGCGTACAGGTGCATCGTCGCGCTTAGCTATAACGGTATTGGCTATGTCATCAATGGTTTTTAACTGCCCTGGTGAGCGTACTAAATATTGCCCATCAAAACGCTCAATATAGCCTGCGCCTCGGTTACTGTTATTAACCTCAAGTGCACTAATTACATCGCTAATAGTAAGCTTATAAGCAATGAGTTTTTCGGGCACTGGCGCTACTTGATATTGGCGCTCAAAACCACCTTGGCTGTTTATTTCGGTTACGCCTTTTACTTTTAAAAGCTGCGGACGAATAACCCAATCTTGCAAAGTACGTAAATCTTCAGCGTTGTAGGCGGTACCATCTTCTTTTAACCCATTAGGCGCGGCGTGCACACTATAAGTAAATATTTCGCCTAAACCACTGGCAATAGGACCCAAGTTTGGCTCTACGTTATTAGGTAAGTCGGAGCGAATACTTTGAATACGCTCACCAATTTGCTGACGCGCCCAATAAATATCGGTGCCTTCATCAAAAATAACCGTTACTTGCGAAAGCCCATAACGCGAAAGCGAACGGGTGTAATCAAGCTTAGGTATGCCCGCCATGGCGGTTTCTACCAAATAAGTAATGCGTTGCTCTACCTCTAATGGCGTAAAACCCTGCGCTTTGGTATTAATTTGCACTTGTACGTTAGTTATATCGGGTACTGCGTCTACCGCTAAATTTTGAATGTTGTATACACCAAATCCAGCAAATAAAAATGTAAGCGCAAGCACCAGCATGCGGCGTTTAACCGCAAAAGAAACTATCCAATTAATCATGGTGCCTCCTAGTGAGCGTGGCTTGCGCCGCTTTTTAAAATATCAGCTTTAATGACGTAACTATTGTCTGTTACGTATTCGCTACCCGCGTTTAAACCTGCAAGTACTTCTACCCACTCGCTATTTTTTGCGCCTAAGGTAACGGGGCGCACTTCAAATACATTATTTTTACGAACAAACACACTGGGTTGACCGTTAAACTCTTGAATGGCTTGTGGCTTTACACGCACGCTGACATTTATTTTAGCCACACTTACATCGCTATTTATATGCATGCCTGGGCGCCAATGCCCGTCTGGGTTATTAAGCTCTATACGGGCACGCGCTATGTGCCCGCCTGTCATCATTGGGGCTATAAAAAACACTTTGCCTTGCGTATTTAAATGGTGATGCAAGTCGTACACTTTAGCGCTTTGGCCAATGGCGAGTTTTTCAATGTTTTCAGGAAAAGCCGACAGCTCAACCCACACTTTATCAAGGTTAACTACCTGCATCAGTGCGCTGGTGCTTGCAAGCTCGCCACGCTTTAAGTATTGCTCGGTTACAACGCCGCTAATTGGGCTTTTAATAGGGTAGTTTTGCAGTGTTTCGCGGTTGGTTACATTGGCAAGTACGTCGCCTTTTTTAACGCTTTGACCAATGCTTACAAAAATATCGCTGATCAATCCTGTATACGGTGCCATTACTTCTACCGTGCCGTGCTGCGTTGGTGCAATAACACCAAAAAGCGTATCGGTAATATCCACTTCACCACTTTGCGCTATCTCGATTTTAATGCCAGCGCGCTTAATAGCTCGCTCTGTTAACGTGGTACGGCCTTCGTGTTGGTCGTACTCATAGCTAATGCTCTCGCCTTTATAATTAGCAGTAACGGTAAGTGCAAACGAATGTGGTTCGTTAATTGATTGTGTGCTAACAAGGTAGTCGCCCTCAGCTGCAAACTGTATATTTTGCGACCCTTCAACTAAGCGCTTTAAACTCATTGTTATGTTTAAGTCGTTTATATTAATTGGCTTATTTTGTTTATAGCCGTATACGCGCAGCTCAACATTACCTGCAAATTCTTGCAATTTAAGCTCAAGGGTTAATTTAGAGTCAGTTAATAAAAAGCCGCCGTGTGGACCTTGTTTTTTCTCGTGTTGCTCTGTTTCTTTATGGCCTGACTCGCCATGTTCAGCAGAGGCAAATACATCAGTGCTTACAAAGCTGCAGGCAAACGAAAGTGATACTAGTAATGCGATTAT
This sequence comes from Pseudoalteromonas sp. S3431, assembly GCF_000690035.1. Lineage (NCBI taxonomy): Bacteria > Pseudomonadati > Pseudomonadota > Gammaproteobacteria > Alteromonadales > Pseudoalteromonadaceae > Pseudoalteromonas > Pseudoalteromonas sp. S3431. Next base: position 6,597 of record NZ_JJNY01000086.1, on the reverse strand, counting down.
ATTTTTATTCATGATTGATGAGTCTCAATTAAAGATTGGCCTGTTAAACGCTCAAGAGTAAGTAGCACTTGGTACAGCTCTGCGTGAGTTGTAATTAGTGTGCGTTTAGAATCAAAAAGTGCTTGTTGAGCATCAAGTAATTGCAACACCGAAATTTGTCCGCGTTGATAACTTTTTAAGCTTTGCTCAATCAATGTTTGTGCCTGAGGAATAATTTGATCAGATAATAGCTTTGCCTGATTAGCTCGACCTTGATAATAAGCGTACAAAGTACGTACTTGCTGGCGTAACTGGATGCGCAATTGCCCTTGCTGCTCATTTAAAAGCATGAGCTGACTATTTGCAGCTGCAATATTTCCGCTATTTGAATTACTTAATTGCAGTGGCATAGAAAACGAAAACACTAATGAGCTGGAGTCGCTTTGTTGGTTATAGCGCACGCCTCCCCCTATATTAATATCGGTTTGTCCGTTTGCTTTTTGCAGTGTTAAGTTAGCTGTTTGCTGTAAATATTGCTGCTGTAATAATGCAAATTCAGGGGCTTGGTTAACCGCATCTAAAAGTGCTTGCGCTGATTTAAGCGCAGTAATTGCATTAATATTGCCAGCAAAAGTGTTGTAGGGTTGCTCCTCACTCCACAGCTCGTTAAGCGATAAACTTGCTCGCTCAAATTCACTATTAAGCATGGCTTTATCAAGCTCTACTTGGCTAAGTGCATAACGCATGCGCGTTACATCAGCTTGCGACGCAGCACCCGCATTGGCTCTTTGTTCAATCGCTTTAAGCGCCTGGGTAACTACCTGTTTACGCTCGTTGTTCAAACTTAATAATGTTTGAAATTTAAGCCCTTGATAGTATCGCTCAGCAGTGGTTGCCAATAACGCTAAACGGGTATTTTCATACTGTATTGCTTGGGCTTTAATATTGGCGGTTGCATAATTAATACGGCTTTGGCGCTTATCGCCCAGCTCTATTAGCTGGCTAAGCCCGAGTGTTATTTCAGCGCCTTGAATGCCACGCGCCTTGTTAGTGCCAAGTAAGTTTTCGGCTTCAACATTCAATACAGGGTTAGGCGAAAGTGCAGCTTGAGATTTAAGCGCACTCAATATTTTTTGATGATAAGGGTAGCGTTTTAATACCGGGTTTTGTTGTTCGGTATTACTCAGCGCTTGCTTAAGGGTTAATGTTTTAACATTCGCCAAAATACTAAAAGCAGGTAACGCGCACATTAGCGCCACCAGTATAATTGGTTTTTTATTCATATAGCGTGTCCGTTTTTTAATAAACAGAGTTAACTTAATCACTACGCCTACTTTAAAAACAAGCGCGATCAAGTAACCTAAATATGCATATAACTAGCCTAATAGCGCATAAACGCAGGCTCTAATATACAAAGTATTTAAAGTTAGAAACTAGCTATAAAAATTTGGTGGCGGTACATCTGGCGGGTAATTTAACCCGTTATAGCACGCAGGCGAAGTTGCTTTACTTTGCTCTGGGCTTATTGAATGGCTAGAGGTGCTGTTGTAGCCACAATGGCAATGTTGGTGGGCATGAATCTCGGTAGTTGATGTTTTATCGCTTTGGTTATCATCGGCTGTGGAGTCGCCTTGCGATAACGAACTGGTTACGTGATCAACGTCTTCTTGCAAATGATACGCAGCGCCATCACAGCTAATAAAGCTGTGTACAAGCACTAATAATATCACTATTAAAAAACGGTTTGAGCGCATTACCTACCTAAAACTCTAAAATGCAATTTAAGAAATCGCACAATACCTTAAATTTATTCAAATGTAGAGAGCCGCTAACGTTATTTTCTAAATTCGCTTGGCGACACACCTACCGACTTCTTAAAACGTTTGGAAAAATTAAAAATATTAGAATACCCCACATAACTTGCCACATGCGAAATTGGCCAAGCCGTGTTTAACAATAAGTTTTTAGCCCGTTCAATTCGTAAATAAATAAGTTGTTGTATTGGGCTTTTACCAAATTGCGCTTGGCATAAACGATGCAAATGCGGCGGTGAGTAATGCACATGTTCGCACATTGCCTCTATTGTCCAATCAAACTGCAAGCGCTTATCTACCTCTTCAAACAAACTAATTAAACGGTTATGCGCCGCACCCTGAGAGTTATTTTGCAGCGTAGCATTTAAGTAATGACTTAAAATAGGCGTTACGCTTTCGCGTAAATTAGCATTGGGCTCGCTGTATAAAAGCTCCATAGCAAGGTGTAACGGTTCAAGTTTTTGCTCGGTTAATACCAATGCTTGCGCTAAGTTTAAATGCTGCCAACGTTTAGTATTTGCAAGGTTTAACCAAATAACATCCCAATGTTCAGCATCAATTTTCACTTCAAAGCTTTGCTTTGCTGGTAGCACAATAAGTGTATTAGCATTAAGTGTGTACTGCTCATTTTGTGTTGTTAATTTACCCTGCCCTGCAAGCGTATAAAAAAGTGTATGTTCTAGCGGTGCTGAGCGTGCTACGCAATAACGACCCGATAGGTTTGAGCAACCCGCAAGTGCTATTTCAAGGTTTGGCATTTGCGCGAGCGTTTGTGAATCAATAAAGCGTTCTATACAGCGCGGACCAATATCGAGTATGTCTTTAATGTTATAGCGCATAATTACAATGATAGTTTTGGATAAATAAAGGAGAGCTTTAAGCATAACCCCTGCGATTATTTTTAGCTATATTTAGCGCATTATAATTGCCCGCTTATGCAATAGGATAAACATGACCTCTTTACAGCACATAATTAATCGCCGCGATTGGGAAAACCCAATTTCAGTACAAGTTAATCAAGTAAAAGCGCACAGCCCACTCAATGGATTTAAAAGCGTTGACCATGCCCGTACTAACACGCAATCGCAAAAACAAAGTTTAAACGGTCAGTGGGACTTTAAATTATTTGATAAACCCGAAGCAGTTGATGAATCGTTGCTAAGTGAAACACTAAATAGCAACTGGCAAAGTATTACAGTGCCTTCTAACTGGCAATTACACGGCTTTGATAAACCTATTTACTGTAATGTTAAGTACCCATTTGCAGTTAACCCGCCTTTTGTACCAAGCGACAACCCTACAGGCTGTTACCGCATTGAATTTAATATAAGCGAAAGTAAGCTAACTCAGCGTAATCATATTATTTTTGAAGGCGTTAACTCGGCGTTTCACCTGTGGTGTAACGGACAATGGGTGGGTTATTCACAAGATAGCCGTTTACCGAGCGAGTTTGATTTAAGCGAACTATTAGTTGCAGGCACTAACCGTATTGCCGTTATGGTTATTCGTTGGAGCGATGGCAGTTATTTAGAAGATCAGGACATGTGGTGGCTAAGCGGTATATTCCGCGATGTTAACTTACTTACCAAACCGCAAAACCAAATTCGTGATGTGTTTATAACCCCCGATTTAGACGCTTGCTATCGCGATGCAACGCTACAGATAAAAACGGCGATTAATGCGCCAAATAACTATCAAGTAGCAGTGCAAGTTTTTGATGGCGAACAGGCGCTATGTGAGCCACAAATTCAAAGTACTAACAATAAACGTGTTGATGAAAAAGGTGGCTGGAGCGATGTTGTATTTCAAACAATTGATATACAAAGCCCTAAAAAATGGACCGCCGAAACCCCGTACTTATACCGCTGCGTTGTGAGTCTGCTTGATGATCAAGGCAATACTATAGACGCAGAAGCCTACAACATTGGCTTTAGAAAAGTAGAAATGCTGAACGGGCAGCTTTGCTTAAACGGCAAACCGCTACTTATTCGCGGTGTTAACCGCCACGAACACCACCCAGAAAACGGCCATACAGTTACTACCGCCGATATGATTGAAGATATTAAGCTGATGAAGCAAAATAACTTTAATGCCGTGCGTACTGCTCATTACCCTAACCACCCTCGTTTTTACGAACTATGTGACGAGCTAGGTTTATACGTAGTTGATGAAGCAAATATAGAAACCCATGGCATGTTTCCTATGGGGCGTTTAGCTAGCGATCCGCAGTGGGCTGGTGCATTTATGTCGCGTTATACACAAATGGTTGAGCGCGATAAAAACCACACCTCAATTATTATTTGGTCACTAGGAAACGAATGCGGACACGGCGCCAATCATGATGCTATGTACGGCTGGTCAAAAAGCTTTGACCCTTCGCGCCCTGTGCAATACGAAGGCGGCGGCGCAAACACAAAAGCTACCGACATTATTTGCCCAATGTACGCCCGTGTAGATACCGATATTAAAGACGATGCGGTACCTAAATACTCTATTAAAAAGTGGCTAAGCCTACCAGGTGAGACTCGCCCGCTTATTTTATGTGAATACGCCCATGCAATGGGTAACAGCCTAGGTAGCTTTGACGATTACTGGCAAGCATTTAGAGAATACCCACGCCTACAAGGCGGCTTTATTTGGGATTGGGTAGACCAAGGTTTATCTAAAACAGACGAAAACGGCAAGCATTATTGGGCTTACGGCGGCGACTTTGGTGATGAACTAAATGACCGCCAATTTTGTATTAACGGCTTATTATTTCCAGACCGCACGCCCCACCCTAGCCTGTTTGAAGCTAAATACAGCCAGCAACATTTACAATTTACGTTGCATGAGCAAAATCAAAACCAATACACTATTGATGTATTTAGCGATTATGTATTTAGACACACAGATAACGAAAAGCTCGTTTGGCAATTAATGCAAAATGGCGAATGTGTTGAACAAGGCGAGCAAATTATTAATATTGCTCCGCAAAGTACGCACACGTTAACAATTAAAACTAAAACAGCGTTTGAGCAAGGTGCGCAATATCACCTTAATTTAGATGTAGCACTAATTAACGACTCACACTTTGCAAATGCTAATCACGTTATGGATTCAGAGCAGTTTAAGCTTATAAATAGTAACAATTTAAGCAGTAAGTCATTTGCATCATCATCTGAGAAAAACGCTATAAGTGTTAGCGAAACCGACTCTCAACTAAGTATTGAAAACGATAAATTTAAACTTATTTTTAGCAAGCAATCAGGGCTTATAGAGCAGTGGTTACAAAACGATACTCAGGTTATTAGTAGCCCACTGGTTGATAACTTTTATCGTGCCCCACTTGATAACGACATTGGTGTAAGCGAAGTAGACAACCTAGACCCTAATGCATGGGAGGCTCGTTGGTTACGTGCAGGTATAGGGCAATGGCAGCGCACATGTAGCTCAATTCACGCCGTGAAATCAAGTGTTGATGTACGTATTACTTGTGTATTTAATTACGAGTTTAATGGCGTGCTACAGGCTCAAACACAGTGGCTATATACACTAAATAATACCGGTAAGATTAGCTTAAATATTGACGTACACTTAAACGATACACTTCCGCCAATGCCGCGCATAGGGCTAAGTACAACGCTTAACAAACAAAGCGATACAAAAGTAAACTGGCTAGGTTTAGGGCCTTTTGAAAACTACCCAGATCGCAAAGCCGCAGCTCGTTTAGGTTATTACAGCTTGAGCTTAAATGAGCTACATACACCGTATATATTCCCAACTGATAATGGCCTGCGTAGCGATTGCCAATTGCTGAGTATTAATAACTTAACCGTGACTGGCGCGTTTTTGTTTGCAGCCAGCGAGTATTCGCAAAGTACGCTAACGCAAGCAAAACATACTAACGAACTCATTGCTGATGATTGCGTACATGTACATATTGATCATCAACATATGGGTGTAGGTGGCGATGATTCATGGAGCCCAAGTACTCATAAAGAGTATTTACTTGAGCAAAAGCAGTACAGTTATTCTTTAACTTTTTCAGCTAAATAATTTAAACAAAAATAGCGGCCAAATTGGCCGCTATTTTTTAATTTAAAAACTCTATTTATTAGCTAGTTTTTTAACTAATACGTTATCAAGCGAAAAACTTCCCGCTCCCTGAATTGCTAAAACCACAGTTACAACAAGTAACGTTAATGCATATTCATAACCATTGTTTGCCATAAATAAGCCATTACTAATATGTACGCTAAAAATAGCAATCAGCATAGTAAAGCCAGAAACTACAGCAGCTGGGCGCGTTAACAAACCAATTGCTAATGCAATGCCACCAAAAAACTCAGCGCTACCTGCCATCATTGCTAACCAATAGCCAGGCTCTAAACCAATACTCGCCATCCACTGCCCAGTGCCTTCAAGCCCGTAACCGCCAAACCAAGCAAATAGCTTTTGTGCACCATGCGCCGCTAAAATAAGGCCAACTGGCACTCGTAAAATTAATGCTGCTACGCCTGCTTTTGAGCTAAGTAATGTGTTTAGTAATTTCATGAGTTTTAGTCCTGTTTGAATTTATTTAATCGTTAGGTTTTTCCTAACCGTTGAACACAGTTTACTATCATCAGTAAAAACATTAACATGGGATTTATTGGTTAATTAGCAACGCAGTGTTTATAATAATCCATAAAAAAACCGCCAACCCAAAGGTTGACGGTTTTTTATTAACGTATTACTTAGGGCGTGTTGATCTTTGTGGATTGAAATTTGTTCAATCTAGGGGCGATTAAATCGCGGCGCGAGGTTTGTAACCTAGTGGGCT
>NZ_JJNY01000085.1:0-7452 GCF_000690035.1 Pseudoalteromonas sp. S3431 | reverse complement strand
ACTCGGGCATCGAGTTTGCTAATTAAAGCGTGTGGAGTAAATTATATGGAGGCGGAACCCGGAGTCGAACCGAGGTAAACGGATTTGCAATCCGGTGCATGGCCACTCTGCCATTCCGCCTAAATGTGTCCAAATAATTTGGAGCGGTACACGAGGCTCGAACTCGTGACCTCGACCTTGGCAAGGTCGCGCTCTACCAACTGAGCTAGTACCGCAAAATACTGTTTTATCAACTTTAAATTATCTTGGTAAAATAATTTAAAGTGGTGCCCGAGGCCGGACTTGAACCGGCACGACTTGTTAGTCGAGGGATTTTAAATCCCTTGTGTCTACCAATTCCACCACTCGGGCATCGAGTTTGCTATTTAAAGCAAGTGGATAAAACTAATATGGAGCGGTACACGAGGCTCGAACTCGTGACCTCGACCTTGGCAAGGTCGCGCTCTACCAACTGAGCTAGTACCGCATCATATTAATTCTAAATTAACTATTTTATAATTACACTTGGTAATGCAATTAAACCACAAAGTGGTGCCCGAGGCCGGACTTGAACCGGCACGACTTGTTAGTCGAGGGATTTTAAATCCCTTGTGTCTACCAATTCCACCACTCGGGCATCGAGTTTGCTAATTAAAGCGTGTGGAGCGTTGAAATGGAGGCGGAACCCGGAGTCGAACCGAGGTAGACGGATTTGCAATCCGGTGCATGGCCACTCTGCCATTCCGCCCCAGTACGGGGTATTAACCTTAAGATAAACTTGGAGCGGTACACGAGGCTCGAACTCGTGACCTCGACCTTGGCAAGGTCGCGCTCTACCAACTGAGCTAGTACCGCATTTTATTTATCAGTTATTTCAATTGCCACATGATTATTTACGTGAACATTCAGGTAACTGATTAATTACCGTTTCGTTTATCTCGGGGGCTATGCCCTCTCAACACGGACGCATTCTACAGAGATTATTAAACGCGTCAATACAAAAAATGCTAGTTTTGAACTGTTTGCTTGTTTTTTATCTAAAACGGTGCGTTATTATACATTTAGAGTTAATTTTTAGTCAATTCACCCCATGCTGCACGTAAATATTGCATCATAGAACTCAAGGTTAAAAAGGTCGCAATGTACAGTAGTCCAAAACTTAAATAGTTCATCCATGTATCATATTGCCAAATCAAACCGATAATGGCTAACATTTGTGCAGCCGTCTTTATTTTACCCATGTTTGATACAGCGACATTACCACGCTTACCCTGCTCTGCCATCCATTCACGAAGTGCAGATATGATAATTTCACGGCTTATTATAATAAGAGCAGGTATTGTCATGTACATTGACTGGTACTGATCAGATAACGCTACAAGTGCGGCACATACCATTACTTTATCAGCAACAGGATCTAAAAAAGCACCAAAAGGAGTTGATTGCTCAAGCTTTCTTGCTAAATAACCGTCGAGTATATCGGTTATTGATGCAAGCCAAAAAATAAAAGCGGCAGCAAAAAAAGCCCAGCTATAAGGCAAATAAAATATCACCAAAAAAACGGGGATAAGAAAAAGTCTAAATGTTGTGAGTGTGTTTGGAATATTCCACATAACTACTTGGATATGTCTTTTTTTCTATATTCGCATGTAGGGCTAGCCCTTGTCATGCAAATGGTTAAATATCTTCTCAGCCATGTCAGGGCTGATCCCAGGAACTTTCTTTAACTGTTCTATATTAGCAGCTTTTACTCCCTGCATGCCCCCTAAATATTTTAATAATGTTTGGCGACGTTTAGAACCTACTCCATTTATTTCTTCTAATAGTGATTGTGTTCGTTGTTTTTGACGTTTATTACGATGCCCTGCAATAGCAAAGCGATGAGATTCGTCGCGTATATGCTGAATCAAATGCAGTGCAGGTGCATCAGAATCCATTGGGATAGTTTTTCGACCACCGTCAATCAATAGTGTTTCAAGACCAGGTTTACGACTCGTTCCTTTTGCAACACCGACCAATAATGGCATTTTAGTGTGCGGCCAATTAGAAAAGTACTGCTCCGCACGCCCCAGTTGCCCTTTACCACCGTCTATAAAGATAACGTCTGGAATTTTGTCTTCATCTACTAATTTGTTGTAACGCTTATTAAGCGCAAACTCCATTGCAGCGTAATCATCACCACCGGTAATACCCGTTACGTTATAGCGCCTGTACTCTTTAGTATTTGGTCCTTGAGAATCAAACACAACACAACTTGCAACAGTGTTCTCTCCCATGGTGTGGCTTATATCAAAACACTCCATTCGAGTAATATCGTCAAGTCGCAGTGTTGCTTTTAATTGTGCATAACGTTTATTAATAGAGTCTTGGGTACTTTGCTTAACTGCAATACTGTTTAATGCATTTTTGTTGGCCAGTTGTAAGTATTGAGCACGCTCACCACGGGTAACTACTTTAAGTATTACTTTGCGCTCACTTACTTGTGTGAGTGCTTCGCCGAGTGCATCGCTCTCTTCTATTTCAAACGGTAATATGATTTCTTTTGCAATACGCCCTGTTGCTCCAGGCGCTAAGTAGTATTGGCCTAAAAATGAGGTTAGGATTTCTTGCTCACTTGAATCTTTAGGTACTTTAGGAAAATACGTTTTACTGCCCAGTACTTTATGATCGCGGATCATTAATAAATGAATGCCATTTAATCCGTTTAAATGGGCAAAACCAACTACGTCCATTTCAGCAAAATTACCAGATATAGACTGTTGCTCCTGCATTTTACGAAGTAGCATTATTTGGTCGCGAACTTTTGCCGCCAGTTCAAAATTTAATTGTAGGCTGGCTGCTTCCATTTTTTTTATTAAATCAGCAATAACTTCGTGAGATTTACCCGTTAAAAACTTACGGACATAGTCAACTTGCTCGCTGTAATCATCATCCGTGACTTTATTTACACACGGAGCTGAGCAACGCTTAAGCTGATATTGCAGGCATGGGCGGCTTCTTGCGCGGTAGTAGTCATCTTCACATTGACGAACAGGAAATATTTTTTGCATTAAGCGCAAGCTTTCAGATACAGCTCCTGCACTAGGGAATGGCCCAAAGTATTCGCCTTTAATTTTACGACTACCACGATGAAACGCTAAACGAGGGTGTTTATGGCTCGTTAGTAAAATATAGGGATACGACTTATCGTCGCGTAATAATATGTTATAGCGAGGCTGATATTTTTTTATTAGATTATTTTCAAGCAGCAGCGCTTCGGTTTCAGTATTAGTAAGTGTGACGTCAATATCACAAATATTACTCACTAAAACGCGTGTTTTACTGTCGGTAATGTTACTTCTAAAGTAACTGCTGACACGCTTTTTTAAATGCTTGGCTTTACCAACATAAATAACTTGGCTATCACTATCAAGCATACGGTAAACACCAGGCTCGCTTGATAGCGTTTTGAGGAAATGTACGTGATCAAATTCAGACATAAATTATAGGTTAGTACGACACGTCTATATCAATCATTTTATGACGAATAGCTAAGTGGGTAAGCTCAACATCACCACCTACATTAAGCTTTTCAAACATACGGTAACGATAGCTATTTACTGTTTTAGAACTTAGGTTCAAACGTTCAGCTATATCTTGTGCTTTTTCACCTTTGGTGATCATAAGCATAATTTGCAGCTCACGTTCAGATAAGCTCTGAAAAGGGTTTTCATCTGTACGGCCGGTCACTTGCGCTAGCGCTATTTGCTGCGCTATTTCAGGAGCTATGTATCGCTGACCTGCATGAACACAGCGAATAGCACGCACCATTTCGTCAGAACCTGCACCTTTAGTTAAAAAGCCATGCGCGCCAATTTGCATTACTTTACTAGGAAATGGGTCTTCGCAATTAACAGTGAGCACAATAATTTTTACATCGGGACAGTAACGACAAATCTTTTTAGTCGCTTCTAATCCGCCCATACCTGGCATGTTCATATCCATTAATACGATGTTTGGCGCATGCTGACGGCAAAACTGTACAGCCTCTTCGCCGGTTTTAGCTTCGCCAATTACTTTAAACCCTCGTACGTCATCAAGAATGCGCTTGATGCCTGTTCGTACAAGTTCATGGTCATCAACTAAAAGTACATTAATCAATGGAACATCCTCATTTACCTAACAACATGCAATTTAATAAATTAATTTGCCACAGTAACATATATAAAGCGAGACAATAACTAATATTATTGTCTCAATCTAATAGTTTAATATGATTTTTTATCGCTAAAACGATCAACCCATAATGCAATGATACCATCACCGGTTACATTACATGCAGTACCAAAGCTATCTTGTGCTAAATAAAGAGCAATCATTAATGCAACAGCTCCTTCATTAAACCCAAGCATGCTTGTTAATAAACCAAGCGCCGACATAACTGCACCACCTGGAGCACCCGGTGCTGCTATCATAACGACACCGAGCATCATAATAAATGGCAATATCCCCATTAATGAAGGTACTTCCATGTTTGGCGATAAAAACATAACAGCCATTGCACACGTTACAATAGTAATAGTTGAGCCAGATAAATGAATGGTTGCACACAGTGGTACGGTAAAGTTTGCTACATCTTCTTTTACGTTGTTTGCTTTACTTGATTGTAGCGAAACTGGAATTGTTGCCGCACTCGACATTGTCCCCAGTGCAGTAAAGTAGGCAGGTAGCATATTTTTAACTAATTCGATTGGATTACGTTTTAACAATATACCTGTCGCTATATATAAAACGCTTAACCATAACCAATGCATAACAAGCGCTGCAATTAGTACTACACCAAATGTTTGCAATGTATCTACCACTGTGCCTGCCACCGTCATTTCGGCAAATACACCTGCAATGTAAAATGGTAAAGCAGGAATAATTACCTTTGATAGAAGCCCATCAATAACATCACGCCCCTGATCAGACACTTTTTTCAGTGTACCTAGCTCTAATTGGCTCATGCCAATACCAAATACAAAAGCAGTTACCAACGCGGTCATTACCCCCATCAATGGTGGAATTTCTAAATCAATAAAGCTACCTATTTCAGTAGCAACTTCTGCTTCAAACGTAATGCTTCCACTTAAAAAAGGAATAACGGCACTCACTAATAAAAATGCAAGTGTACCGGCAATAATTGTAGAGCTATAAGCAAAGCCGACGGTTTTGCCAAGTAAGTGCCCTGACCCTTTTGGTAGGCCTGCAATACCCGATGCAATAAAAAATAAAATAATAAGTGGAATGGTAAAGGAGATAATTTGACCAATCAGCTCTTTTACTGTGAATAAAAGTTCAACACCCGTTATAGGTACGTAAAGTCCGACTAAAATACCGGCCACAATACCGGCAATTAATTTTAAGATTAACTTCATTGTGATTGCTTAATTGAATTTAGATACGTGTTTTTATCATGTTTTACCTAGCTTGTGTCATAAAACTGTTCAAGTAAAGTTCATTTGCACAAATAAACATCAATTGCACTTATTTTAAGTTAATTTTTAACTTAAATTGCTCAACTAATCATCTCTCACTTACTTTAAAAATTTAGTACACACCTTTAATAACTAAAGTATCAGCTATTGTGGATTTTAATTTCACTTAGTTATAAGCTCAATAGATATATGTTATAGCCAAACTTTACTTTAGTTTTTTTAAACTCTCAGTAAAGTGTGTCTATATAGTTAGTGGCAAAGGCTATTAACACGTTGATCAGATTGTATCCAAAGGAACATTATGTCTACTATTTTTGAAGATAACTCACTAAGTATTGGTAATACGCCGCTAGTAAAACTTAACCGTGTTACAGGTGGGAATGTATACGCTAAAGTTGAATCTCGTAATCCTAGCTTTAGCATCAAATGCCGTATTGGTGCATCAATGATTTGGGAAGCTGAAAAATCAGGTCAGCTTGTTGAAGGTAAGGAGCTTATTGAACCAACATCGGGTAACACCGGTATTGCACTTGCATTTGTTGCAGCAGCACGCGGTTATAAGTTAACGCTTACTATGCCTAATACTATGAGCCTAGAACGTCGCAAGCTATTAAAAGCATTAGGTGCAAATCTAGTGCTTACCGACGGTGCTAAAGGTATGAATGGCGCAATTGAAAAAGCAAAAGAAATTCAAGCAACGGCACCTGATAAATATATTTTATTACAGCAATTCGAAAACCCTGCAAACCCTAAAATTCACTTTGAAACAACAGGTCCTGAGATTTATGATGCGCTTGACGGCAAAGTAGACTTTTTTGTAGCGGGTGTAGGCACTGGAGGCACTATTACAGGTGTTAGTCGCTTCCTTAAAACAGAAAAAGGTGTAAACGTTAAGTCTATTGCGGTTGAGCCAACTAACTCTCCTGTTATTAGCCAAACGCTTGCCGGTGAAGAAATCAAACCAGGCCCTCATAAAATCCAAGGTATTGGTGCAGGCTTTATTCCTGGTAACTTAGATATGGACTTAATTGATGGCGCAGAGCTTGTATCTAACGAAGACGCAATTGCAATGGCGCATCAGTTAATGAAAAAAGAAGGTATTTTGGTGGGTATTTCCTCAGGTGCAGCGGTTGTTGCAGCTAAACGTATCGCAGAAAAGCCTGAAAACGCAGATAAAAATATTGTTGTTATCCTACCTAGTGCAACTGAGCGTTACTTATCAAGCCCAATGTTTGATGAAGAGTTTAGTGAACAAGAGCTAGTACAGTAATCTACACATGTTTAAAAAGGATGCTTATGGCATCCTTTTTTATTATTTATCGAAAGATCAGCCCTTAAATATTGCCTCCCTCTTTACATATTCATAATTTAGCCACACACTTTAAAAAGCTTAATCAACAACAATAATGATAACAATGAAAAAACTACTAACTATTCTAAGTGTCATAACTTGCCTATTTATTGTAGGTTGCGGCGACGATGCCAAAATATCTAGCGATAGTCCAGGTGATACAGCAACCGCTTATTTTGATGCACTTTATAACCAAAAAGACCTTCAAAAAGCCAGCAAAATGGCAACACCTAACCTAACTCGCATAATGAAATCTTACGGAACAGCTAAACAATTCTCTCGTAACTTGATAAACATGCAATATGATGAGGTAGTTATTGAAGTCGACATGTCAAATATGAGTTTACGAGAACAATATGGTGATAAAGCTAAAATAAATTTGATTTTTACTGGCACCCTAAATGGCGGGAAAATTGATGAAATGCGCAGTGTTAAAATGCTTCGTAAAAAAGGAAAATGGTACGTAGATAAAATAGTTGCCGACCCGTACGCTCGTTAAAATAAATGTATTACACATAAAAAAGGCCTTACATTTGTAAGGCCTTTTTCGCTTTAGCTAGGGCGTGTTGATCTTTGTGGATTGAAATTTGTTCAATCTAGGGGCGATTAAATCGCGGCGCGAGGTTTGTAACCTAGTGGGCTAAGTAAAAACCGAGCAACAAA
>NZ_JJNY01000084.1:0-6251 GCF_000690035.1 Pseudoalteromonas sp. S3431 | reverse complement strand
GGCTCTCCACCGCTGTGGGCAGCACGACATTCTACTGCGTAGCGCACCGACTTCACATTGTAGAAAGCCCGAATTTAACGATTCAGGCTTTTTTACGTCTGCAGAAAAGTGGATGGATAATACATGGTATCATTGGTAAACTTATTCTAATCTTTTATGCCGATTTAGCTGACTTTGCTTGTTAATTAACAGTATGAACACTAAAATTAATTTATAGAATTAGCTAAAAAATAATGTGTGTGAGCTCCCTCAATGAACTATCAACCCTTTATAGATGACTCAGTATCCCTAATAGAGTTTACACGTATTTACCTCGCTATTTTCTATACATTTGTGGCGGGATTTTATACTTATAGAATTATTTATAAAAATCGAACCACACCCTCTGGCGTTATTTTTCCTGGTCAGCAGTATTGCACTAGTTGGTGGAACCATATGGCGTTTAAATTTTTCAGGGCTGCTATTTGGTTTGTGTGTGTTGTGAGAGTTTTTATTCCTGAATTAGATAATTACTTAGTATTATTTGAACCTTTAAACGGTTGGCCTGGGGTCATGTTTGGCAATGTATTACTGAGTGCTGGGTTTATATTAAGTATGTTTGTGCATTTTGATATGGCATCACTTTGGCGCTCAGGAATAGATCCTAATGGGCCAAAGGAGCTAAAAACCACTGGACTCTATGACTATTCTCGTAACCCTATGTATTTAGGTGTTGCAGCGGCTCAAATTGGTTTCTTTTTAGCATTGCCGTGTGTATTTAGTCTGATATGTTTGATTGTAGGGGTTACCGCTTTATATAGACAAACTTTAGTAGAAGAAGAGCATCTATCGCAATCTTTTTCAGAGCAGTATCAGTATTATAAACAACGCGTACCTCGCTGGTTGTAATAAAGACACTACCCACATACAAGCTGGTATTTAATTTTAAAGTAATACTTTAGACTTTACGTACTTTTCAATAAAGCTTTGTTTAGTGATTGGTTTTGAAAATACATAACCTTGAATATAATCACATGCTAACTGCTTTAATAGTAAGTATTGATGCTGGGTTTCTACCCCTTCAGCGACAACTTTTACACCTAAATTATGTGCCATTGTTATTATTGCCTTTATAAGCGCTATGCTGTTTTCATTGGTTTCTATATCTCTAATAAAAGAGTGATCAATTTTTAGGATATCGATATCTAAGCGTTGAAGATAGGCAAGTGATGAATAACCGACACCAAAATCATCTATTGCTATATCAATATTTTTTGCGTTAAGCCGCTTTAATTGACTCTGTATTAAAGAATCAGGATCCATTAGCGTGTTCTCTGTAACTTCTATGAGAATAGTATGGGCGGGGAGTTTGTATTGCTCACTTGCTTCTAGCCATTCATTTACCCAATTACCAGCACGATCAATCTCAAGTGGTGACGTATTTACGCTAATTTGTATAGGTGTTTCGCAAAGTAGATTAAATTGAACAGTATCTTTAATTGCTTGTAGTTTTACCCACTGGCCAATATCGCTTATTAAGCCATTCTTTTCAGCGATTGGTATAAATTCATTTGGGCCAATTAGACCTCGCTCAGGGTGATTCCAGCGTATTAACGCTTCGGCTTTGGGTACTGATGTACCATTGATAGAAAAAATGGGTTGATAATAAAGCTCAAATTGACTTTTTTTAAGGGCAGTATGTATTTGTTCTATTAAACGGCGCTTTTCGATTGCTTGTTCTTCCATAGCATAAGTGAAAAATTCGTAGCGGTTTCTACCTTTATGTTTAGATAAATACATTGCTTGATCAGCTCGCTTTACTAAGTCTTCTACTGTTACCCCATCCGTTGGATAAAAAGTTAAACCTAAACTTGCAGTCACATACACCTTTTCTTTTTTTAGATGAATACATTGCATTAAGCTACTTTTTACTGCATTTGCAACCTTACTTGCGCTCGCTTGATTGTCTACTCCTTCTAGAATAAGAGTAAATTCATCACCGCCTAGTCTTGCTACAGTATCGTTAGCTGTTATGCAGTTTTGTAATCTAACTGCGACTTGATGTAACAGTAAATCGCCATAGTCATGTCCGAGACTGTCGTTTATTTCTTTGAAGCCATCTAAATCAATAAAAATAAGGGCAAAAGTTATATTTTTTTTGCTAATTAAACTTTGTAGTTTTTCGTAAAAGTAACGTCTGTTAGGTAGATCTGTAAGGCCATCTTCATATGCATATTGGTGTAATTGGAAATTTGCATTTTCAAGTTCTTTAGTACGAAGCCGAACTTGATTTTCAAGTGAACTTTCTCGCTGTTCAATCGTGTGTAACATATCGTTGAAACAGGAAGTAAGTTCGCCTACCTCATCTTGCGAGAGCTGTTTTGCACGTAAGCTATAGTCATTCGATTTTGTTATTTGGTTAGCTGTTTGTGCCAAATATAATATAGGGTTTAAAAACCGACGTCTGAGTAATAAGGATAATAGTAAGCTCACAATAAATGTAAATATCACCAAAATAATAAGAAACTTACTATAAAATGCCACTCTATCATTAATGTAGCTATCATTAGCCCTAATTTTGAGCTCACCATAGCAATGAGAATCTAGCTCTAAAACGGTACTTATTTCTATACTATGTTGTGCTGTTTTAGAAAGAGAATTGGCGATAGCAAGTGGTTTACCATCTGAATTACTCACAATCACAGATACTATATCTGAGCGAATAAGCAGTGGGTTAATAAGTTCTTGTATTGCTTCTGCATCGTCAAACATAAGCGCTGTCGTTATATTAGGGGACAACATTTTAGAAAGAGATACTAAACTTTTTACTTGCTCTTCTTTCGCGCTACTTATTTCATAGGCACTAAATACGGTTGTGACTGTTGCGGTTGATACTAGGGCGACACACATTAAAATGACTAAAAGTTTTTTGCTCATTGTGTTTAATAAAAATAGTTTTTTCATTGCATTACCTATCAACAACGCGAGCAAGGCGTAATACTTTTGAACTCATTGTAATACCTACTTCTTTAAGTTTTTTAGGCGCTATTTCGAAACGAATTTTACCACTTGAAAGAAAAAATCTAATGTGTCCGCCATTTTTAATAAAACCTTCAGTTTCACCTATAACCATAATATTGTCATAAGGAGAAACCTTTAGGTTTTCCCAATTAGAGACTGTATTGGCGGTTATAAAAAGCATATCACACGATACGTTTGATATATCGTTGAGAGCAATATGTTTATTCTTTAAAGGTAATCCTTTTACTATTCGTTCTTTTAAAACAATGTTTGCTAACTCAATAAAGTGTTTATCAGGGCTGCATAGAGTAAAAAAAATGTCTTTTTGAGGAAGCGAGTGCCATTGAGAAAATCTGGCAAAATTATATAAGAAGCCTGCTTTAAGCATGTATTCTTTTTCCATTGCATTACAATTTGCACTAAATAAAAATACAAATATAATTAAGGTACGATGGATTAAACTTTTTGACTTGAGCATGTTATAAACTTAAAACGTAGTCATAATTGTGAATGTAAAAGATTCATCAATATAATTGGGTATAGTATAGGTTTCGTGTGTATTACCATATTCGATGTGAGAACTAGCTAATAAATTTTTACCTGAAAGCGCTGTTGACCACTGTTGATTTATCTGCCAATTCCAAGTCAAATCTAATGCTGCGTAGTTATCTGTGTTATACGCATTAGAATTTTCTACTCGTAATGTAGAAAACAGAGAATGGCCGTTAAATAGAGTGTAATTTGCTTTTGCAAATAGCTGCCTATTTGTTGAATCAAACCCAACCACAGGCCTAGTATCATAAGGTAAGCTATATTTAAAGTCTGTATAACTGTACCCAAGTTCTGCGCTGAGAGTATCCATAGGTTGCCACGATAAAACGACATCAAAACCTTTTGTTGTTGTTTTTCCAACAGAGATTAAATCAAGGTTGATTTGAGTTGTTGTAAGCGCTTGAGCTGCTTGTGGGATCTCTCCCGATCGAAACAGAGCGAGAGCAGGCAAGAATTGTTCAAAATGGGTATTTAAGTTAATAACCGCTACGTTTTTACCGTGCGTGTTATAAGCGGAAAAGTCTATTGACCAATCGTTATCGGAAAATCGGTAACCTAGTTCGTGAGAGATATAATTCTCAGATTTCACTTTATCGTTACCATTTAAAAAAGTGGCGATTCGATATTCATCTATAGCTACCAGCCCTGTACTTGTGCCAAGTACATCAATAACTTTGGTTCCATTAAGTTTAAAGTTATCGTTAAACTCAATAAGCGTGGGGATTCGTACACTTCTGGATATAGCGCTCCAAACAAGATGATTCTCGATTGGTTTGTAAACTAACCTTGCTGAAGGTTGGTTTTCCCACCCTGTTAGATCATTATGATCTAATTTAGTGCCAATTATAAAATCGAGAGTATCAGGGGTAAAGTTATATTGAGCTTGAATAAGCCCACCATACTGCTGAAGGTTATCCAAATCTTTATCGCTATCTAAAAAGACACTTTGTGCAAATGAAATGGTGTTATAGCGGTAGTTTAATCCCCAATCAAACTGTAGTGACTGGTAAATAAAATTCATTTGGTAGTCAATATCTATCGATTCGAAATGCTCTTTTATGTAGGCTTGAGATCCATTTTGTTTGAGCCATGATACCTGTAACATCTGATTGGCATTGCCTGATATTCTGTGTTCTAAACGGGCCATCATACGTGAGTCGATACGCTTTAAATCATCAGAAAATGCAATGTTTTCATTTGTAGCATCAACTACACCTCGGTAGTTTTGGCCTAATTTTGAATGCGTAACATCGCCTTGAAATAAACCCGACAATTCATCATTAGGTGTATAGTCAGCACGTATACCAAAAGAATATTGTTTCGTAGTATCATTTGGTTTGAGTCTAGCTCCTTTTTTAGATGTATTTGCATGTTTTGCATGGCCATAAATTCGATAACTGCCTTTATTACCAATATCGTTTCCATAACGAAAATTTGTATCGACATTTATTTGATTGCCGGTGGTTGCTGTTGCTAATGTGTCACGAGTATCAATACTATTTTTAGTAATAATATTGATAACACCATTATTTGCGTTACTTCCCCATAAAAGCCCACCTTGCCCTCGAATGACTTCTATGCGTTCAATATCGTACAAAGGAACATTGAGTGTTTCCCAATAAACAGCTGCAAATTTTGGTGTATATAAACTTTGGCCATCGATCATGACTAATAACTTGCTAGAAAAGCGAGAAGCAACGCCTCTCGAAGAGATAGCCCACTGGTTATTATCGAGTTGTCTAACAATAAGCCCAGGAACCATTTTTAGTGCTTCAGGTACAGACATAGCACCAGAGTTAGTAATTTGCTCTTTACTTAAAACATAAATAGAGGAGGCTGTATCAAATGCTGATTGAGTTCTTTTCATTGCTGAAGTGACTTGAACATCCATTCCCATTAGGGCATCAAGGTCAAGGTTTTCGTAATCAAATTGCTCAGCCATTAGTAAGGGAGAAATAAAGGTTAATGGCCATAAAAAGCGTTGTGATATTTTCAATGAGGTGTCTCCTACACAATCCAAATTCAAAAACAATCGTTGTTTTTGTAAAGCATCTGTTATCACATGATATTAACATAAATTAATGATGTAAAAGCACTTTATATTATTAATAAAATTGATTTTGGAATTTTTTTAGTTCGCTCAAAATAATAAACGTCTTGGGCCAGTTGACCTTTCAGAATTAAAATTCATTCTATCTCGGGGCTATTTTATCCGGTTACTAAATTGGAAAAAGCAAAATACAGATCCTATATTTTAACTCTGTTTCATAGGTAATCATCAAGTATAAGTAGTTTTGAGCCGTCATGGTTTAGCAATGCGTTATAGGCTTAATTATTACTCGCTATTTATATAGATGGCGCATTATTAAAATGTGAGTGAATATATCGTTTCTTTAAAGCTATTTTTTGCTTTTGTTGTAGGGGTGTCGAATACTGGATTTAGCTTCATTAAACCTAGAGGCAAGCAGGTATGATAAAAAGTGGGTTAGTGGATTTACAAGAAGTACTTGATTTAATGCTTGATGCTGTTTGTGTTGTAGATAAGCAAGGTACATTTGTTTTTGTTAGCGCCGCGTTTGAGCGAATTTTTGGTTATTCAGCCAATGAAGTTGTTGGTAAAAAAATGATTAATTATGTCTATTCTGGAGATCATCAAAAAACGCACAATGCAATTGCTTCGGTAATCCCCCCGAAAAATA
>NZ_JJNY01000083.1:0-2388 GCF_000690035.1 Pseudoalteromonas sp. S3431 | reverse complement strand
ATATATAAGCAGATTGGTATTGCACTGTTTACTGGGAAGTTAGCTTCGAGTGACTCTGCATGGAAGGTATCTGCATATTTACACAGGATAATTCATAGTAAACAGGTAACTCTCTGCTATCTACTGCAAGGTGAATTTTTGTAGACCTACCTCGACTTTTCCGATTGATTCATTCTCTGCGATTCTTACACCGCAATTATACTGCTGAGCCATAACAATACTGCCATAAATAAAGACCTAATCTATACCAGTATCGCGAGATAACATACGAAACAATTCGTTCAAAATATCTTTTTTAGACCATAAGCTAAACCGACTCCATATGGCACTCCATGCACTAAAATAAGAAGTCAGATCTCGCCATTGAATACCTGTGCACATATTATATAATTTGCTTTCAAGCGTTTTTCTATGATCAAGCTGATTATAAATTCGACCGCTTAAGCACATTACTTTTGATAAGATATTCCATGACGCCTATAAACATTAATCTTGGTATGAGGATTCGGTGTATCGTTTTTTAGCGAGTTCAATTATGCCTTTCCTTCATGCTATTTATTTTTCATACCGCAAAAATCAACATACCCTAATATAAATAATTGTTTGGCGCTGTTTATTACCTATTATTAAGTATAAACTATTTACAACAGGTTTTAGGAAACGCTTAAAATATGAAAAAAATAGTATACGCAGGTCTTTTTACATTCTTGGTAAGCGTAATAAGCTTTACGGCACGTGCGGAATCAACCGTCGGTTATTTTGGCTTTGAGCCAGATATAATCACTAATTATATAGGTGCATCAAGTAAAAAAATGGGCTATGTGCGTGTCACTGTCGATTTAATGCTTAATGATACTTCAGATATTGCCGTAGTCGAACACCACACACCATTACTGCGTGACGCTTTAGTAGAGATTTTATCTAAAGAGCCAGAAGAAAAAGTAAAATCTCTCACTGGTCGTGAAGAAATACGCGCAAAGTGTGTAGAAAAACTTAAGAGCCTGTTAAAAGAAGAAACAGGACAAGAGATCATCCGTGAAGTCTTGTTCACTAAATATTTATATCATTAGTGTTTAACGTTTTGCGTTAAATATTTTGGCGGTGTAGGCAAAAGCCATACCGCTAACTAACCCACCTAAATGCGCCCAATTAGCCATACCTACAAACAATACATCAGCAAACCCAAGCACTAACCAAATCAACATAAAGCCAACAATAGCCGTACTGACTAGCGCTGGCTTGTTAGGGTTTAAAAAGCTGTGTATCCAACAAAAACCGAGCAATCCATACACCACGCCGCTTAGCCCACCAAAATTAGGACCAACCATTAAATATTGTGCCCAATTGCTTATAAGTGCAGTCACTAAAAACAAACCTATTAAGCTTAGTTTTCCGCATTGCTTTTCGATATTATCACCAAGCGACATCCACCAAATTAAATTAAACACTATATGCATCGCGCTAAAGTGAACGAGCGCGGGGGTTAGCCAACTAAGTGGTTGTGATGGGTTAAATTGCAGAGCGGTATAAATGTCATTAAATCCACCTAATAAAAAAGCAACATAAATAACAATACTCAATATGCTAACTGTTTGATTAAGCCAGCTTAGCGCTTTAAATCGCGGCATTAAATTAAGTGATTGCCCTTGATATTTAAGCGGCGATTGAGTGCTACCTACATCCCAAGACGCTTGTTGATAGCGTTCATGATTAGGGTTTTGTGTAAATTCAGCCCATAGCGGCTGAACTTGATGAAAGTCCTCCTCAAGCACACTAATAATGACATTACTGCCATCTGCTGAGTGTATCTTTGCATCTAGGCCTTGGCTTTTTAAATAATCTATAAAGCCCTGTGCGGCGCGCGGGTTATTTAAACTGCCAAGTTCTATCATCGCTCAACTTTCTCGCTATAAGCCGCTTCCCAAGCTGTAAAGCCGCCATCCATACTGTAAACGTCTTCAAAACCTTGCTCAACTAGATAGCTAGCTGCGCCTTGTGAGCTCATACCGTGGTAGCAGACAATAATAATTGGCTGATCGAATTCTTTTTCCATCATAAATTGTGCGATATTACCGTTAGAAAGTGCTTCTGAGCCTGGAATGCGACCGGCTTGATACGAATTAGGATCGCGAATATCTGCAATTACCACGTCTTCTTTATCTAAAAGCTCTAACGTTTGCGCTATAGAAATATGTTTAAATGCCATTGAAGTCTCTTTAATTAATAGTATAAAAAAGGCGGCTAGGGCCTGTTTATCTTTCGAGGTTAAATTTGCAGCAGTATGTTTGGTATTTAGGCAAGGCTGAGCCTATGTAGTGTGGTTATTCCCCATAAATAGGCGATAACGTAGCACAAATGCCAAACATACGCTGCCCGAAGGGTTCTGCC
>NZ_JJNY01000082.1:0-29266 GCF_000690035.1 Pseudoalteromonas sp. S3431 | reverse complement strand
TTAAAAATGGGGGGATTACCGGGTCAAATCACTTGCTTCATGACATAAGTCGACTACCTTCAAAGGAGTATTATTAAAACAGGTAGTTCACAATGCCAAGGCCACAACGAATTGAGTACGAACATGCTTTTTATCATGTTATGAACCGTGGGCGCGGACGGCAAAATACCTTTCACGACGAATTATACTTTCAAGCCTTTTTAACCACATTGGGTGAGGCACAAGCGCGCTTTGATTGCGTTATTCATGCGTATTGCCTTATGACGAACCACTATCATTTGTTGATTGAAACACCCAAAGCGAATTTAGGCCGTGTTATGCGCCATATTAATGGGGTTTATACTCAGCGATATAATAAGTTGAAGCATACCGATGGGCCATTATTTCGCGGGAGGTATAAGGCGATATTGGTCGAAAAAGATGAGTATCTGCTGCAATTAAGCCGCTATATCCATCGTAATCCTATTGATATGACTATGCCGCTGGTGGATGACTTAGCGCACTATTCTTGGTCGAGCTACCCAGCTTATATCGGGAAAGTAAAACCACCAGAATGGCTTACGCGCGACTTTACTTATCAAATACTGGGTCATCGTCACAAGTTTAAGCAGTACAAAGCTTATGTATTACGAGGTAGCAGTGATGAACTCACTGACTTTTACGACAAAGGTAATATTGCATCGGTTTTGGGCAGTGATGGTTTTAAACGTTGGCTTAAAAATACTCAGCTGATAAATAGCCCCGAACCTGAGGTTTTACAGCAACTAAAACCGAATATCACAATGAATGAGGTGGTCATGGCGGTTGCTGATTATTATGCTTGCCCGCTATCTAAAATTACCAGTGTGCTTAAAGGGCCAAGCAAAGGATTTGAAGGACGTAAAGTTGCCATGTATTTTTGCCAAGAGGTTTTGGCTGAAAAGTTAAGTAATATTGCAGAGTATTTTAACCTTGGTCATAGTGGCTCTGTGAGTTTTATTACTCATCAAATAAGGAAAAAGCGCAGAGAGGATAAGCAATTTTCAAAACAATTAGATGCTATTTTTGACAGTATTATGAAGCAAGCGATTTGACCCCTTAAACTCTGACCCCTTAAACTTCCGTGACCCCTTAAACTTCCGTGACCCCTTAAACTTCCGTGACCCCTTAAACTTCCGTGACCCCTTAAACTTCCTACATGATTGTACTTTCATTTATTGTGATAATGTTGGATTTCACATTTTTACTTTTCACGCGTCTGTTCAGGTATGCAATTTATTTTATTTGAGTAAGGGATGGTTATGCCGCTTGTATGTGTGGATGGTGCTGCGATTAAAATTACAGTTAATGGCGCCCAGCAGCTAGTAAAAACCAGTGATAAAATTCCAACTGTGACTAAAAACAAATTCTCACAAGGTAAAAAAGCAGTGCTCACTGAGGATGATGTAAAACAGTGGTTGCAAAAATTTCAGTCAAACTACGATAACGCTGCTTTTAAGGGCGGTATTGCGATGGGTAAAGTCATTTCTGGTAAGCCAAATTTAACGGTTAAAGGTAAGTCTAAAACAGCGCTAGTCACCAAAGACACGCAAATAATGGCGCTACTACAAATTTCAAAACCAGCGCAAAGTCCACAAGGTGTACCCGATCCCGTTCCTATGATCAATATTACTATTGAGTTTACTGATGCAGGGCAGACAAAGCTTACAGTTGTTTAGTTCGTGGAGCGTTATTACTCTTCATCAGCAAAAAAGCATATTTAATTTTAAGCAGGAGAATAAATGATGGGACTGTTATCGGTTTTATTTTCTTCCAAAGCACAAGAGCCTATTAACGCAATCGGCTCAATACTAGATGAGTTATTTACTAGTGATGAAGAAACGCTAAATTTAGATATTCTCAAACAACGTGTAGCGCAGCAACCTAATTTAGTTCAAGCAAAAATTAATCAAGTGCAAGCATCTCACCGTAGTTTATTTGTGGCGGGTGCCCGGCCTTTTTTAATGTGGGTGTGCGGCCTTGGCTTTTTATTTGCCTTTGTTATTAATCCTATATTGCAGTGGTTGTTGCCAGAGATTGGTACTCCACAATTACCACTCGACGTCATGATGGAGCTTACTTTGGCCATGTTGGGGCTAGCGGGCTTACGAACCGTTGAAAAACTCAAAGGTGTTTCTCGCTAACTATAAAATAATGCATTACAAAATTATATTTCAATTAGTTTTCACATTTCTTATCGAACAACGTCTTCTGAACACAATATAAATAAACTTGTTATTAGGGCTGTTTACCTTTCGAGGTTGAATTTACAGCGGTATGTTTGGTTTGTAGGCAACGCAGCGCAGCGCCTATGCTGCGTTAACCCCTATAAATAGGCGATAACGCAGTATAAAAAACCAAACATGTGTAGCCCTTTGGGTTCGCCCTAGGGGCGATTTACTCTTTGTTGCTTGGTTTCAATTTATTGTTACATGGATGTAAGCCAATAGGGTAACGCAAGATCAGTTACCGAGCCCACTAGGTTATAAACCTCGCAACGCGATTAATCGTCCCTAGATAGAACAAGCTGTAATCTTAAAAGGTTAACAGGCCTTAACGTGACAGATGAAGCTGGTTGTGAGGTAACTCAAATTTTCTTCTAAGTAAGTTTCAATTATTTTGCCATCAGTTGTGACTGATGAGGCGGAGCCGTGGGTTAACCCATAAAGTCTTTTGAGTACTAAGTAGGATCCGCCAGGCGTTTATCCATTTTATTTGGTGGGTAGGCATTGATAAAAGGCTTGCTTGGTGCTCAATCCCTAATTCTTGCCATTTCGGCGTTTAAGAATGCGTTCTATTAACTAAAGGAAATACTATGTCTCAATATAAAACCCCTGACGTCTACGTTAGAGAAAAATCAATTCTACCGCCGTCAGTCGCAGAGGTGGCAACGGCAATTCCAGCATTTATTGGTCATACCACTCAACTTAATGAAGCCGGTGATGCTGCCAACTTTTTAAACATGCCTGTGCGTATTACTAGCATGGTGCAGTTTGAAGCAAACTTTGGTGGCCCATACAAAGAGAGCTTTACGCTAATGCCTAGCTCTAAAGGTTATGATATTACCAATGTAGCGGCTGTTGCTGATGATCTTGCAAAACTAGAAGGTGCTAAGTTCTTTCTTCATCAAGCAGTTAGTCACTTTTTTGCTAATGGTGGTGGGGCGTGTTATGTCGTTTCTATTGGTATGGCAGGTACACTTGCGTCAAAAGAGTCTTATAGCGCTGGCATTGACCTTTTAAATAAGGTTGATGAAGTAACACTTATTTCATCTCCAGAAGCAATTGGTTTAGACGAAGTTGGCCACTACGAGGTGCAAAATAAGGCGCTTAAACATGCAGAAAAACGCATGGACCGTTTTGCATTAGTTGATGTGCAAATGCAAGAAACGCCTGCTGGGACTACTGCAATTGTTCATGACTCTGAACGTTTGCGCGCCAAAGTAACGCAGGGTTTAAAATATGGTGCATCTTACTACCCATATTTAAAGACGACTATCGCACGCAGTTACGATGAAGCAAACGTGACTGTTAAGGTAGTAGAAGATGAAACAGCAGACCCTATAACTTACAAAGATGTGATGCTATCTGTACTAGGTAATGATGACAGTACAAATACAGATTATAACGCGCAAATTTATAATCAAGCTAAGGCGGCGTTAGCAAAAAGTTATCTCGTATTGCCTCCGTCACCTGCCGTTGCGGGTATTATCGCTAAAACCGACAAAGAACGCGGAGTATGGAAAGCACCTGCTAACGTAGCTTTATCGCAAGTGCTTGCGCCAACGCTTGCTATTGATAGCACTGAGCAAGAGAGCCTTAACGTTGATGCCATTTCTGGTAAATCAATCAACGCGATTCGTACCTTTGTTGGTAAAGGGACTTTGGTTTGGGGTGCACGTACTCTTGCTGGTAATGACAATGAGTGGCGCTATGTATCGGTTCGCCGTTTATTTAACTTAGTGGAAGAGTCAATTCAAAAAGCCACACAGTTTGCGGTGTTTGAGCCAAACACGCCTTTCACTTGGTTAAAGCTCAAAACCATGATTGAAAGTTACCTTGAGAATTTATGGCGTCAAGGTGCTTTCTTTGGTGAGACCCCAGATCAAGCCTTCTTTGTAAACGTAGGCCTTGGCCAAACCATGACCGAAGACGACATCAATAATGGTGTAATGAATATAGAAATTGGTTTAGCTGCGGTACGCCCTGCTGAGTTTATTGTATTAACCTTCTCACATAAGAGCTTAGAAGGCTAACGAACCCGACCAAGGTTGGTTGGGGGTCATATTTATACGTTTTATGTTTTCTCAATCAGCCTTTTTAATTTACTTATTTACCTAAGTTTTATTGTAACTTGGGCACTAAAATTATTATTTTTTGGAGTTTTTTATGGCTACTACAGCAGCAGACATTGCAGCAGAATACCCGATCCCGGTATATCGATTTGTCGTTAGTTTTGGTGAGGAGAGCATTCCGTTTTCTGAAGTGTCGGGCTTAGACATTGGTGTTGAAACCATTACTTACAAAGATGGTTACGGCAAAAAGCACATGCCTGGGCAATCAACCGATGTGAATATCACACTTAAACGAGGTTTAGTGCGTCAAAAGAGTCAGTTTTATGATTGGATTTCATCAATTAGCTTAAATTTGGTTGATAAAAAAGACATTACTATTTCACTCACTAACGAAGACCGTTCACAGCCATTGGTTACTTGGAAGGTGATTAATGCTTTTCCTAAAAAGCTTACAGCGCCAAGTATTAATGGTGGCTCAAACGAAGCCAGTGTGGAGTCGTTAGAAATGATGGCCGATGATATTAAGATCGAATTCCACTAATTTTATTCTCCTTGTCTTGGGCACGTTAGTGCCCTTTTTGGACATTACTATGATTCAAGAACTAACAACACCTATGGTGGGATACCGCTTTGCTGCGCTAATTACATCAGCGGCTATACCGAATCCGATAGATATTTTTTTTAAGGAAATCAGTGGCCTAAAAGTTAATCGCAACATTGAGTATGACGGTAATCGAGCAACGGTAGGCAGTAATAAACAATCGCGCACCTTAACTTTGAAACGTGGTGTACTGCGCACTGGTAGCACCTTGGAATTAACAAACTTTATTAGTTTACCGCAGTGGAATCAGTTTGCGGTTCGCAACGATATTTTGATCACTTTACTTAGCGATAACAACCTACCCACAAAAGCATGGCTAGTCACTCGCGCATTTATGGAAAGTTGGGAGTGGGACAGTCTAGATGCAACGCGTAACGATGTACTCATTGAGTCTATTACGTTTAGCTATCAAAACTTGGTGACAGTGCCAATTCCTTTTACTTAACACATTAAAGACAAGGTGATGCTAATGGAAATTCAATGTGATGCGATTCATGTTAAAGCTCGTTTATCTGGACAAAGTGAACCTGATGGCGATAGGCCGCAATCACAAAGTACTAGCACAGGCGAAAATACTGGGACTATTAATAACCAAGTTGAACAAATCGAAAAATCTTTAAAACGCTACATAGACAAGCAGTTTCAGCAATTTACTAAACAAAAAAGGCCATAAAAATGATAGGTATTGGCGCAAATGCGGCTGGGTCACCGCTATGTAAAGTGACCTTTTATAGTAAAATAGAGCGTGGCTCTGGTAACCAGCTGGCTGAGATGACACTTGCGTATGATGCAAAATCGTTGCAAACCAGCTATTCCAACAGTATTCAAAAATCACAAACGATAGGCGCCGAAAGCGGCGCAAGCCAATATCAAAAGTCTTCGCCTTCAAAGCTATCGGTGACCTTTTTGCTAGATGACACCATTATTGATTTACCCACCGAATTACTAGCAAAGTTGCAAGGGAACATAGAAACAGAAAAAAACATCCAAACTTTGTTGAAGTATGGCACCGCAGTTCAGAGTGAAACACACGAACCCACTTATGTGACAGTCCAACCATTGAATATGGTACTTAATCATGGCCCAAGTGGGACATTTGATGGCATGTTATGCACCACTAAAGTAGAAACTGAACTGGTAGATAACAAAGGACGCCGTTTAAAAGCCAAAGTTCATTGTTGCGTGGTGGAGTGTTTATCTGAAAAAGAAATGAAACTTAAATCAGGTAAAAGTTCTCCCGACTTAACTCATGTTATCCAACATAAGGCGGGCAGTTCGGTGCTTGTGCAAAGTGCAAAAATATACGGCAACCAACAGTTCGTGCATCAGGTGGCGATGGTTAATCGTCTACCTTCTATTCGTAGCGCTGAGGTGGGTACGCAAATCATTTATCCGCCGTTGGAGCGTTAGTATGGATTTGCGATATACCATTGCCGTAGAGGGCAATAAAATCAGTGATAAATTCGCCTTGCGAGAAGCAACTGTAAAAAACGGCGTTAATCAAATTGCGCATCTGAGTTTAGTAATTGACGACGGTGATATGGCCAAAGAAACCTTTGCTAAAACTGATGAAGGGCTATTCACTATGGGTAAAGCGATAGAGCTAAAAGCCGGCTTTGGTGATGGCGAACAAAGTGTACTATTTAGCGGTGTTATTACTGCTCAAGGTATAGGCTTTGAACGGCAACCATTTATGCATATTGAAGCTCGAGCCGATACAATTAAGCTGTGTCAAAGTGCCATGAGTAAACTCTATGATGAAAAAGCCAAAGACGGCGATATTCTCAGTGATTTACTCACTACATACGGTGCAACGCCTGGCACTATAGCGGCCAGTAAAATTGAACATCACCAATTTTTAGTGGTGGATGAACAGCCATGGGCGGTGTTTATGCGCCGAGTGCTGTGCAATGGTTTTGCATTTTTTAACGATGGCAAAAATCACGTTGTTGATTTGGCAAAACACACTCCCACTGCGCATGAATTTAACGTGGCAATGGATGGCTGTGTTGATTTCGCTTTGCACTGTGATGTGAGTTCGCATCTTAAAAAACTGCAATACAGTAGTTGGGATATAAAAGAACAAAAACTCTACGACAATGCTGATCCAGTCATGCCGGCTGCTAAGTTTAAAACTCACAGTGATGCAGATACGGCGATGGCTTTACCTGATACTTTACGCCTATCACAAGCACCTATTGAAAAATTAGAGTTGGCGGCTAAAGCCGGTGCTGAGCAATATTATCGATTACTCGATATGTACCAAGGGCATGTACGTATAGATATGTCTGCGCAAAAAGCGCTTACTAAAGTCAAGCATTTAGATGCACTGACACTCTCTGGAGTGGGAAAGGAATATAGTGGTGATTATGTGGTGGGTGAAATTCATCACCATTTGTCGAGTGATGGCTGGTTTAGTGAATTCATACTGGGTGTTCCTTTAACGCTAAGTATTTGGTCAGACTATGCTAAACCAAGTTATACCCCAATGTTGATAGGGAAAGTAGCTGCATTTAAAGCCGATGCACAAGCATTACACCGTATCCCAGTTTTATTACCCAGTGCCAGTGGTGAAAAACCACTTTGGGCACGGTTAGCCAGTCCTTTCTCAGGAGCTGAAGAGGGGTTGTTTCTGCCCCCAGACATAGATACAGAAGTAATGGTTGGATTTATTGGGGGCGATAGTCGTTACCCTGTGATTTTAGGTGCATGTCATAACCCCAAAGCAAAGCCACCATTTGAATATGATGATAAAAATGAGCAGCGCGGATTGTTTTTTAAAGAGCAAGCATTAGCGTTGCAATTCACCTTAAAAGAGCCGCTACTTACACTACAAAGTAGCGCCGATCACACCATCACTTTTGGCGCTAAAGAAGGCTTAAAACTAACCCAAAAAGATATGACGTCTTTGGTTGCAGGGGAGTCATTAATGATTGAAAGCAAAGATAAGTCTACCTTAGAGGTGGCAAAAGCCATTAATTTTAAAACTTCAGATAGCATCACACTAGAAGGCAAAGGTGTGGATGTAAAATAACCTCAAATTAAGGCTAAAAGGAGCAGCAATGTTAAATCAAGCTTTTCTAGGAACTGGCTGGAGCTTTCCCGTGCAGTTTAGCAACCCCGCCACAGGGCCTGGTATGGATAGCGGTGAAACCTTACTTAAACAAGCGATTCATTTGACTTTAAATACCTTAGTCGGAGAGCGGCCTTTGTCGCCCAATATGGGTTCTGGTCTTTCGAGTTATTCATTTGCTGATGCTAATGAACAGAGTTTATCGCAACTAAGACAAGAAATTGCCACCGTGTTACTTAATCATGAACCTCGTATTACTCTGCAAACCATCGAATTTGATAGTAGCGAATTGTACGACGGCGTGCTGTTAATTCAGCTTAACTACGTGATACGGCAAACCAACAGCCGTAGCAACATGGTGTTTCCATTCTACTTGACTGAGCAGTCAGTTTAGCCACTATCAAAGTACGTTCTGTCATCTTTGTGAGCACGCTTTATTTTATTGCATTTTAATTAAATCTATTACTTATCAAGGTACTATCATGACTTTGAAGTCTAACAACAACCTCACCGTTGCGACGCTTAATACAGTTAACCCAAGTGAAGTGGGACGAAGTCAACTAGGGCGGCATATTAAAGCGTTATCTCGTTCTTTTTTTTACATAGAGCCGCGTACTGTAGACGCTTGGTTGAAGTACTTATCTGTGCTGGCCAAACAAGTAAACTATATCGATGAGCGTGTATTATCAGCTAATGGCACATGGGAA
Source organism: Pseudoalteromonas sp. S3431 (assembly GCF_000690035.1). Lineage (NCBI taxonomy): Bacteria > Pseudomonadati > Pseudomonadota > Gammaproteobacteria > Alteromonadales > Pseudoalteromonadaceae > Pseudoalteromonas > Pseudoalteromonas sp. S3431. Next base: position 20,573 of record NZ_JJNY01000082.1, on the reverse strand, counting down.
AACCTACTACCCGAGCCAGAAAAGCTTGCGGGTCTTGCGCAGCTAATTGAATATGGTAACGCGGATGAACATATTAAACAGTTAGCCAGTCGTCCTGATATGGCGTTATTACTCACCTTTATAGATTTATTACAACACAGTAATGCTCAGTTTAATCAATTTGTAGCGCGGCATTTAGATCATTTTTATGGTGAAGTGTTGCGCTTTGAGCCGTTATCAGAAAGCGCAGACAGTGCGCATTTAGTAATGTCGTTGAATAATGTTGATATGCTGACTTTACCTGCGGGAACACAATTTGATGGTGGTAAAGATGCAGAGGGAGCCCCTCTTATTTACAGTACTGATGAAGTAGTGACTATTAGCAAAGCGCAAGTGGATTATGTTGCTACTGTTAATAAAATCAAGTCTTCAGACCGAATCAGTTTAAATCAGCAAGTATTACTTGATAATGAGCAGAGTATATTACTTGAGCAAAGCGAGCCTACTTTTGGGCAAAAGCTAGCTGAACAAGTGTCATCAAGTGTTGAGGTTGGCTTTAAAATTGCTTCACAAGATTTATTTTTAAGTGGCGGTGAACGTATCGTCAGCTTAGGTTTTGGAGAACAAGCACTGTTACAAAATTGGTTAACTTGGTTTGACTTCTATATTTCCACCAGTGAAGGGATTAAAGAAATCGATGCAGCTCAATTGAGCGTTGTTGAACAGCATCTGCAATTAACATTCAATAGTTTGTTTCCTGCCATAACACCATTAGAAGATACGCCTATTGGCGAAGATAAAGCCCTGCCTTTTATTGCTTTGGTACTTAAAAATGATTATTACTATCTGCTCTATAGTGATGATTCGAGTGTATTTACGCGCTTTAATAGTTTCACAATCTCACAAATGAGTTTAACTACACAAGTGAGCGGTCTAGGTGGCGTGGTTGCGAATAATGGCGAGATAGATTTAGATACCTCAAAGCCATTTGAGCCGTTTGGTCTGACGCCAAGGTTGGCGTCTAAAGTTCATTTTACTCACCCCGAACTGGTTATCAAAAATATCACTCATGCTAATGTCGAGTTTGCATGGTTAGATAGACCCGATAATTTTGATAATTATTATCGTGCCTACAGTTATTATTACAGTGCACAGCATAGTCTAGATGAACGCTATTTTGATAGCAGCGCCTCATGTGGTGTTGATCAACCTTGTGAAGGCATTGAATTGTTGGTGGAAACACTGTTTTCAAGTGATTGCCACTGCTTAACTTGGCCACACACTGTGGTGAATATTTCTCGCTCAGATGCGAGAAGTGATGCGCAAACGCATCTTGAGTTGTTTTATAATGAAGATTCGGGCGCGTTGCCTGAAGTAAAAAATAATATCGCTATTAACACACTAACCTTTGTGTATAACGATAATAATGCATTGCGTGACTATCAGTTATTACCCCTTGATGAGCTAACAGCTAGTAAATGGCCTAAGTATTATACCTTAGAGTTATCAGAGCAAGATTTTGCCCACAAAGATTATACCAAAGTGATTGAGCTATTTGCTTATAAGAATGCTAATTCAAATAACCCTGTATTAGTGAATGCACCTTACACCCCAACTCTTGATAGCTTAACTTTGCACTATGAGAGTGAAAGTATTACTTCATCAGCGCTGACAGTGGGTAATCCTATTTTTTTAGAGCATATAACTCCTGTTGGGCGACCAACTGAGCAATTGAACAAGCAAAGCCTATTGTCTTTACTGCCCAGAATAGAAAAATTTGGTTATTTGTATATAGCGCTTAGCCAAGTCAATACGCCAGGGCAAGTGCGTATGTACTATCAGGTTGACCCCGTTGATGGTTATAACATGGGTGATAACCCGTTATTTGTATGGGAGTACTTTAACGCAGGTACTTGGCATCGTTTCAAGCGTGAAGAATCACAAGGTCAAGCGGGTGAGGGGCGCATCCTCAGAGACAGCACTTATGATCTACTCGATTCGGGGTTAGTGGTATTTTATTTACCTGAGCTGACACAAGACGGTTCATTTAATCACGATGGTAAGCTTTGGCTACGCGCCACGGTAGATCATAGTCAAACTGAAGTGCCGAGTAGCTTCGTTAATGCTTTTCCTATTTACTCCAAACTCAAAGGGGTGTTTGCGCAAGGTATGAAGGTGATTCTAACCAGCCAAGGTAATGACGCCTCTCATTTTGATCAACCATTACCCAGTGAGTCTATTAGTAAGTTGCTATTACCCAACCCTAACGTTGATAAAGTATTGCAGCCTTTTGCTTCTTTTGATGCCAAAGTAGCAGAAAAAACAGTGCAATTTGACCGTCGGGTGAGTGAACGATTACATCATCGACAGCGCTTATTAAGCGGGTGGGATTATGAGCACTTCGTTTTACAAACTTTCCCGCAGTTGCATTCGGTACGTCCTGTGGTTAATGCATCTGGTTTATCGCTTGTAGTTGTACCGCTTAATTATGATGTTACGGTGTTGCAGCCCAAGGTGCCGCGTTATCTTAAGCGACAAGTTAGGGAGCAGGTAAATGCGTTGTCTGTACCAAACTTAACAATTGAAATAGATGATCCAAATTATGTTGAAGTACAGCTGGAATTGATCGTAAAAATTGATCCATTATACGATATTCAAAGCACTGTTATTGACCTGAACGAGATGGTAGTAGATTCACTAACACCATGGAATAAATTAGATAAACCGCTTGAGCGTACTATTTATTTAGCATCAATAGCACAAGTGCTAGAAACCCACCCTGCAGTGGATATGATTCAAGTGATCCGTGCCACTAAAAAAGGTCAAACTGAGAAACAATACAGCGTAATTAGCGCCGATAATGCACATGATATTTTAGTGCCTGCTCGCAATCACAAAATAGCCCTCGCTAATACCTTAGGCGATGTATTTGAAGGTATTGGCAAATGGGAAATTGAACTGGATTTTGTTGTTCAATAAGCCCGTATTCCCCCACTAAATTAATTATTAAACGGCCGCTTACAAAATAATTGAAATTAATTTTCACAGTTTTTGGATGCGTGCGTCTTGTAGTTATTCATATGACTAATTCAGGAATGTTATGGACAATCAAGTTCTGCAGATCTTAAATATTGCGCCCAGAAATACGGGGCAAGATTTAGAGGCACTGCGTCAGCAAGGCATAGCTAGAATACAACAATTCGCGCCCAATACCTGGACCGATCACAACCGTTTTGATCCTGGTGTAACGGTACTAGAAGTGTTGGTGTATGTGCTGTCTGATCTCAGTTATAAGTTGGACTATCCAATTCCGGAGCTATTAGCGCAACCACATAGTGGGGGGAGTGTTAAATTTTACGAGCCCGAGCAAGTGTTATTTAGTCACTGCGTGACAGAAGATGACTATCGACGCCTTATTTTAGATTTACTAGAAGTTAAAAATGTACATGTTATATCGCGTCAAACCGAAGACTCAAATGCCACTGTTTTAGATTTTAATGTGCTGTTGTACTCAACTAATGACGACAAAAAAACAAATGTAACACAGCTGATTAGTCGTGTATTTAGCCAAGCTCGATGCGTGAACCATAGACTAGGTGATATTACATTTTATGACGTCAGTAAAGTGACAATAGGCATGACCTTGTCATTACAACATGTTGATAATTTAGTGGCTTTATTAACGGATTTGTATACGTTAATCGGTCGGGAGATCTCCCCTGATATCCCTAAGTATTCTGCGCAGCAGTTATTACAACTTGGCATGAGTACTGGGCAAATCTATCAAGGACCCAAATTACATCATGGCTTTGTACTAGATGAAGACTTACATAAGTCATCTTATAGCGTGCGCTTGTTTAGCTCAGACATTTTAAGTGTATTACATGGGTATGAAAACATAGAGCGCGTTAACGCGTTTCGGTTTTTAGCCGATCAGAATAATGCGGATGGGAACTACAATGCTCAAGATGGTTATGAGTTTTGGCAAATTCAATTTGGTAGCGATGATAACGAGAAAATCGTTAACATTGCGCAATTAGGCTTTGATGAAGATAATTTTTTTAATGGCTTAAATTTACTGATTGATGGTCAGTCATATCAGCTAACCGAACAAGAAAAAACCCTGATACGCCAAGGTTTGCAGGTGCTTAATCAAGCTCCTCAAGTTACTCAGTCAGTCATGTTACCTAAATTTGAGCAAGCAGGGCATTTAGGATTAAGTGACTATCGTTCATTACAGAATGAACTTCCACAAGTGTATGCTGTTGCAGAGCACACCTTAAATGAAGCTATTGATAGTACTGAAAAGGCTCGATTACTACAGTTTAAAGGGTATTTACATCTGTTTGATCAAATACTGGCAGATCAGCATAAACAACTTGATGTTTTACCCGATATTCTCTCGCTTCCAAAGCCGCAATCATTTGAAAGTTTGGGTAAGTTACTCGATTGTATGTTGGCTAGTGAGTCGTTAAATGCTCAACAGGTCGACGTATTTTGGCAGCATGCTTGCACTTTACCGCATTCGCAATTAAGTCAGGCGCTAGAAGAAATAAGTGGAATTGAGCATTTGTTAGATACTCAATCGCTTAATTACAGGCAGCGGGGCATGCAACACAGCCTTGAGAGTGACTTTTCTATTGCACAATTGACACGATTAAATCAAAGCGTAGACCATTTACTAGCGCGATTTGCTGAACGTCCTGTTGATAGTAATTTATTAAAATACAAAGCGGTATTTGCGCTTTATGCACCAAGCTTAAAAGATGAACGAGATCCTAACCCTGATGAATCATTGCTTGAGCGTTTGGTATTGTTGCGTCAGTACATAGATAAATGCCGCTTGCTAAGTGAGATTGGTGATTTAGGGCAGAATCGTTGTCGTGGTTTTGATTATCTTTCTAAAACTTTACAGTATCAGCATTGCAGTTCTATGGCTAAGGGTATTATGCGCCGCCTTGGCATGTCGCACCCTGGTCAAATGCCATTGGCCACCCATAACCGAGAAAGCTTTTACTTGGTTGAAGGGAGTTTACTTACAACGCCAGCACTGAGCGATACTTTACATGTCATTTTACCTGATTGGACAACTCGTTTTGCCACAGCAGAATTTCAGGATTTTGTACAACGTACGATCCGTGAATACACGCCGTTGCATATGCCTGTGCAATGTCTATGGCTAGACAGAGAAACGATGAGTTTATTTGAACGCTTATATTATGGTTGGTTGAATTATTTTGCGCAAACTCAACGTACTCGTTTTAGTGAGCAAAATGACACTCTGCTAAATATTACAGAGCAACTTAGCCAGCTACTAAGTTCTTTTTTAATTGAACCCAAAAGTACTGATGACAAAGGCCACACACATTGGCTGCTTGCAGATTTAATACTCACGTATCAAGCACTGCAGCATGGTAATTGGAATGCAATAAAAGCCACCATAGTGGAGCTACTCAATACCTACGATAGTGAACATTCAAATACTGATTTTATTATCACAGGGCAAAACGCTGATCAAATACATGATTCTGTTAATGAGAATATCCTAAGCCACGATGCGAACTTTCCCGATGGATTTGATGCCGATACTATTTTTTATCTAACAGCACAGCATCACATTGATGAAATCTGTCGCCCTAGTCTACAAGAGCATGCATCCCGTCAGCAGCGGCTCGCCATTAGCTATACGCCTTTGGCTTATTTAAAGCCACTTTTTCCTGTGTCTATTTCTGCTATTAATCCAATTTCGCCAGAGAAGTACCAATTTATCGTTGCTAACAGCACGCCAAATCGAATTTAATTAAGGAACACATAATGACTACACTTAATGATCAAAATGCGACGTTACCTGCGCATGCAACAACAGTAATTGAAAAGGAAAACCGCGATTCACTTATTGAGAAGTTTGATGATCTAAAAACGCCCTCAGGCAATGATTTTGAGGCGTTGATCCGCTCTAGTTTCAATCAAGTAGATGATCCTATTCAAGTGGTTAAAGTAGATGATAAAAGTGAATTAGAAGTGTCTGCACCTCTGACTATCACATCTGATACACAAACCAATGAAAAGTTGAAATTAAGTGCTAACGAATTGAGCATGACACAAGGTGAGACGCAAACGCTAAATCTCGATAGTGACAGCATGGAAATGTTTGACGGTGTATTGTCGCTTTCAAAAGACGATAAAAAGCTGCAAGTTTCGGGCACTGTACAAGCAAGTATGCTCAATGCGACTGCTCAGGTGAATACGGTTCAACTTAATACTGATGCATTGCTGGTTAACAATGCCAGTACAGAAATCTTACGTGCCGAGCTTGATGAAAATACAGCACCTAAAGTCACGATATCTGGTGATGCAAAGATCACAAAATCTGTTACAGCTCAATCACTTAATGTGACGGATACAATTGATGCGTCAGATTTGGTGGTGTCAGTATCATCGACACTTGCAAATGCCAGTGCCAATACATTAGTGGTTACAGGTAAAACAATACTTAGCGACAAGCTTGAAGGTGAAAATGCGATATTTACCAGGCATCTAGAAGTAAGTGACACATTAGGTGTGGGGATTGATGCGCAAAGTACGCAAGCTAAACTGCACATATCAAAACGTAGTAGTGATATGGATGCCTTGCTGCGAGTAGATGACTATAACAACGATACCACGCCATTTTTTATTAATTCTGAAGGTAAGGTTGGTGTGGGCACGACGGATGTTGCTGCCGATTTTCATGTGGCCAGTGATGCGCTTTTTGGTGATATACGAAATGCGCATTATGTGAAGCTTAACGGGCTAGATAAAAGTCACTTTGAAGGTAATGTTAGTGTCTCTGAATCAATGTCAGTGGGTGTGAATGAATTACCGATTGACGCTGGAAGCTTAGCGGTATCAGGTAAGCTTGCATTGGGCAAAGTTAACGCTACGGCTAAGTTAGATGTGAATGGTAACACCGGAGAGTCATTATTAAATATAGCGACGAACGCAGCACAGTTTGTCAAAGTCACAGATGCCCCATTGCTAGATGAATCAAAAATTACGGTGTACCAAGCAACTAAAATCAAAGATGCTTTAAGCGTTGAGGGACATGTCACTGGCGAAAGCGTAACAGTAAATCAGCACCTTGATAGTGATACAGCAACAATAAATGGCCAGTTAATTGCTGGCAGTACAACGACTGATAGTTTAACGGTGAACACTCACGCTGATATTGAACAAGCGCAGATTTATAATCAGCTTAATATTGCTTCAAACAATGATCAACTAAACTGGGAGTGCGACGCAAAGCTTGCTGTATTGAGTAGTCCAAGTAACCCTTCAGGCGTTGAGATCAGTCATTTTAACGGCCAAGCAGTGACGCCTATTATCACCAGTAAGATGGATAAATTAGGTCTTTTTGAATCTAACCCAATGAAGTCCTTGCACGTAGGAGCTGATGCGCTGTTTGCGCACTCTGTAGATTTTGCCAGTGATATTAATGTATTGAACAATAATGACGAAGCCATTTTTAGCGTCAACGATATGAATGTGGTTGTGGGGAACAGTAATTTTTCCACACAACTTAGTGTGCATGGCGGTGCTGGTATTTTTGGTAATACAGAGGTTCATGGTCAATTAACGGTGGGTGTTGCTGGTAATCCATTATTAAGAACTGCCAACTCGCAAGTGCATATCACCCAATTGAGTGAACAAGCGGCAATAAAAGTGGAACATGCCACTGAAGGTTTTGCAACTTATATGGCTGCCGGTCAACTTGCTATTAACCAGCCATTACCAGTATCTGATGTGAATTTTGCACTAACTGGCCAAGCTTGTGTGACTGGTCAAGTGCAGATCATGGGGGAGGCGAACTCAGGTGAAGAGGTTGCGCTTGAAGTTCAAGGCGACACTAAACTAAAAAACAAGCTGTGTGTTAATGGCACGGCTCAAGTTGATGATGGTTTATCACTTAGCGTAACGAATAATAGCGCGCAGCAACAAAAAGATGCCTTAGCTGTGCAAGGTTCTAGCCACCTAGCTGGCACTTTATCTGTGACAGATGCCGTTGATTTTCATAATGGCTTAACGGTAACAGATGGTGATGTGACCTTTTCTGATAACTTCAATGCTAATGGTCCAACGACCGTCGATAATACACTTACAGTGAATGGCCATGTGAGTGTTATGGATGGTATGAAAATATCGCCCACTGAAAGCGGTAATGCGTTACTTGTTGAAGGCGGAGCGCAATTTGATACTGATGTAGAGATAGAGGGTGACTTAAATCTATCAGATAAACCGGCAAACGCACGGTTACATATTCAAGAGCAAGGAAAGCAAGGGCTTTATATTGAAAGGCAGGGAGGCCAGGCGGGTTTAGTATTTAACGACGGTCGATTAGGTGTGGGTGTTGAGCGACCCGATTATGCGCTCGATGTTGCTGAAGATAGTCAGTTTAGAAAAGACGTTGGGATCAAAGGGCGCTTAGAGGTCGATGAAAGTTTACATGTTGATGAGTATGCTAGCTTTAGAAGTAACATTAATGTGTACGGTAATAGCGAACTCGCAGGAGAAGCGCGCTTTGGTTTACCTTTTAGTAGCGTTATTGATGACGAATCAGCAGGTATGCCTGCGGGTATAGCACAAGTGGCTATTGACCAAAATCATTTTGCAAAAGCTTTTGCTGTTTACCATCAAGGTGCAAAACCCGTTGTGATTGAAGACGGTAAGCTTGGTGTACAAACCGACTCACCAACACAAGCATTGGATGTTAACGGCAATGCAGTATTTAGAGGTGATGTTGAGCTTAAAGGAACGTTGCACGGCTCTGGTCGATTAGAGTGCTTGGATGGAGCAAAAATATTTGGCGATGTTGAGCTGCGATCGGACTTAACTGTTAGTGATGATGTTCATCTCAAAGATACGTTGTTAGTGGATGGTATCTCAACATTTAATCGCCATGTTGAAGTGAAAAGTGAAAGTACATTCCAAGGTTCGGTAAGGCTCAATGATGAGCTTTCGGTCCAAAATCACACGTCATTGCGAGATACCCTTACAGTTGCTAAGCAAGCAACGTTCCAAGGCGGCATAAACATTGAAGGATTAGAGGTTGGTTCACAGGTGTCTGTTACACCAGCAGCCACGTTCAATAATGCAGTAACAGTGCATGGTCAAGTTAATTTACTTAGTACTTTGCAAATGGGAAGCCGTATAACGGGGCCCTCTATGTCGGTATTTGGCACTGAGGGTGAGCATCTTATCAATGTTGAGTCGGGCAAAGATGCAGCTCCATTAATGATTCAAGCTAATGGCCACGATGCCCTACACATAACATCAGAAGGTAATGTTGGTATCGGCACGCAAGCACCAAGCTATAAATTAGATATTGAAGGGGATGTACGTGTTCGCAATGCATTGCTGGTGGATAATAGCTTAAGCTTTGCTGATGGTGCCATCATACAAAGTGATTGCACTGTTAATGGGTCACTTAATTCATCAACACTCCAATTGGGTGAAACCCAAATGATTGACTGTATATCAGCTGATGTTGATCTTGGTGGTGATATGGCTTCAGATGAAGCTCTGGCAACACAGGCTGCCGTAAAAGCGTATATAGATGCACATTGTTGGTCGTGGGCTAAAAGTAACAAAGTACTGTTGATACAAAATCAGCAAGAGTTTGATGAAGTGATGAGCCGAGAGTTGCTCTGCAATGTGACTCTTTTACTACTGCCACACACCAGTCATCCACAAATGAACCGAGTTTACAAATTGAAACAACAAGTACGCATAGGTTCAAACGTTAGTATTATAGGTTTTAATGAACGAGAAACGCGCATTGTAAAAGAACATGCAGGGTGTCGCTTTTTAATTCATGGTCAAAGTGACGCGCTGATCAAAAGTGTTGAAATGCGTGGTTTTACCTTCGATGGTTCATTACTTAATGGTGGCTTGTATGAAGGTAATGGAGGCGCATTTCATTTACGTTATGTGCAAAGCACAAAACTTAATTGTGTCATCGAAAATCACCATGTTAATGGTGATGGTGGGGCTATTTACGGTGAAGCTGACGTCAGTGGTGTCGAAGCTAGCAATATTAAACACTGTTCAGCAACACGCCAAGGTGGCGGTGTGTATGGTGTGCGAGAGTCAACTTTAGATGTGTCGTCATGTCACTCTGAATATGGCGCAGGTGTTGCGTATTGCGATGATTGTCAAGTAGTTGCACGTGCTAACACCGCGGTGCTATACGGTGGTGGCGCATATAAATGTCAAAACCTGATGGCACAGGGTTATTGGCGAAGTAACCGTGCGGAGGCGAGTGTTGGGCATCATATTTATAGTGCAGGAGGAGACATTAGTCACGATGACCATACACATCAAGATTACTGGTGGCATGCATTATATTTAGATGGCCCAGTGATGTGTGGTACTCAACCTTGGCGCAATGATCACTTTTAATTATGAAACTAACCATCAAACAGTTTAGGGCTGATATACAGGCCCCTCAATCAGCTTTGCGTGCATCAGACATAACCTTGGATGATGTTCAAAGTCAATTTTCAGAGTGGATCATGCAAGGTCTATCACAAATGGACTGGCCTGAATTAGATGAATCAGACTTACAGCTTGATACGATTAAGTTACCCGATTTGGTTATTGATTTGGCTGAAATTGATTGGCAATTTGTAATGCTAGACCCATTTGCAGCGTTTAAACATTATGTTTATCCGCTGCTGAGCGACAGCATAGCAAGGCCATTAAAACAATACCGTAAACAGAACTCTGCTCAGTTCGCGGTGATAAATAGCCAAGGTGCAACTCGTCTTAATAGGGTTTTACTTAGTTTACTTACAAAATTAAGTAAACAAAATCCACAGGGAATAATGGCCAAGACGACGCTTAGACTTGAGTTAAAAAGGCAAATTAGTGAAGCAATTAAAACCATCTCTAACCCGCTTCAACAACTCCAAGCAGAGCCAAATTGGCCGCAACTTAGGCAAAGGTTTGTACAGTTATTCAAACAAGATAAAACGGTACTCCTGTTGCTGGTGGCGCCACTTTATAATGCGCAAGAACAGCAAAGAGTTAGCAAATTGTTGGCTTGCTTAAGTATGGCGCAATGTGATCGTTTTATTCGCTTATTAGAATTTACGACGAGTATCACTGAGCATACTGAACGCGAACAACAGTGCATTTTGTTGCTCTCACTACATGAATTATTTGTTGCCCATAGCGCTTTTAGCGAGCGATTATTACTACAAACTACTGCTGTACTTAATACACCTAAATATAGGCAAATGCTCAGCATGTGGTGTGTATTAAATAAAGCGCAGTGTAATAAAAAATTACTGAGTGATTTACAGCGTATTGTGACTAGTGCTGCGAAGCAAAGTGATCTAGCAATTGAGCTGGTTGAGCACACAGAGTTGGTTAACAATGACAGTAGGAAACTAAATATAGCCAAAAAAGTCAATGCTTTAGGGGTAAAGCAACAACAAACTTTAAAACAGGTATTAACATTATTACAGATCCTTGCTGATTCACATGCTTTACCAAAGCAAAGGCTAAAAGCTTGGTTCGCACTGCAGGTTATTCGCGCCAATCAAACACGACTAAGCGTAACTTTAGCTTCCAAATTAACCCAAATAACTCAAGCGGTCGGCGATACTTTTCGAAAGAGAGAAACACCGCAGCATACAGTAGATAAAATAGTAAAACTAACAGACAAGCTAGGTTCTGAAGGACTATTTAGTTGCCACGTAAATAACCAAAAATTGGGAGTGTTGAGGCTCTATAGCTTGTTGAGTCGGTTGCCTGATGTGCCAGCTCTACTCTTAGAGAGACCGATTAAATGGCAAGTAAAAAAGCGTATACCTGAACAAGAAATACAATGCTGGTTTGATGACGTAAATAGATGGAGTAAGCAATATCAGCAAATAGCGACGAAGAAGCAATTAGATGAGTTCGCTATACAAGTTAACCATAATGAACTATCGACTGTGCTCAAACAGATTAAAATTTGGTTGGTGCAGTATCAACAAACGATGTCCCTAGATGCCTATGATCACATAGTACTACCTTGTGTTATTGAACTATTGAAAAGCTTACCTATTCAAAAAAACTCGAACTTATGGTTGCAATTACACAGTACAGAAAGTGGTCATGCATTTAATCGGATCGTTGAAAAGTTACAGGTAGAGTGTCAACGCGCTCTTTCAGATGAATCAACTACTCAAGCTAACTTAACCGGATTGTTATTTGATGGTGCGCAGAGTGAAAAAGCTATGCATGAGTGTTTAGATAAACTTTATCAAAAACTTAACCGCAATTTAGTAAACATGGTTCAAAGTTTTGAGCAACAACATGCTTTAACATCTGGGCAAACTGCAATGAATAACCGTGGCTCTATTACTTGGCAATGTTACGCTAGAGTCACCCACATGGCTAAATTTGGGTATAAATTACAGTTTTGCTATCAGCCATCATTACAGCGTGTTTATCGTTTTGTTTTAAATCAGCAAGTATGGCTTGCTAATGAACTAAGTTCATTACTTTTTGGTGAAATAAAGCAAGATGAGCAGTGCAAGCAGCTGCAAAAAATAATTACACAGCACGTTCAGTCGTTAGGTTTGATTGAAAAAGAGCTACTTCAAAAGTTACCGCTCATAGCGCGTGCCGAGGTTGGTTTGGATGCTTGGTTCACACCTTTGATTAGTCATGCAACAAAACATCTAACAGAAATGAATAGTGTATGGCTGCAGCCTTTTAATATTGAGGAACTTTATACATCACGCATAGCAAATTTCAATGATGAACAAGTTACGGTTTTTCAGCCACAAAAAAATGAGCGACGAGCTGACAGCGTTACTCATAACATAACCCAAGAATATGAGGTGGATGAAAAACCTCTAGCGGTGCAATGTAATTTACAAAAGCATAAAGTTGATACGCATATTACACATGGAGCGGTATCAACCTTGGTTGAAGACGAGCAAGTGTCTTTCACTAAAGCTACCTTAAATGCCACTAAAGACGATGACAAACTACGTAATAATTTTCTACCAGATGTACTTACGCATGAAGATAACAATGACAGCGTATTGTTAAACATGAGTAGCGATATGAACATAAGTCATAAACCTTCAGAAACGTTTGAGTATAGCGATGAACATCAAGTTAATGTCGATAAAACACAAGTGACACTCGATAAAAACTCAGCGCAAGTACCTAAGCTCAATATGCAAAAAATAGCGTTTGAAAATAATAATACACGTCAAAGTAAGGGGGGTATAAAACAAACTCAAAGCTCACATGTCGAGCTGGATATAGAGACAATTAAAGACGATGAAGTACACCATGGTTCAGCGTTATCAGCACAGAATAATAAGCTTAATAAAGTGAGTTCATATCCAGAGGAAACCATAGGTACTCATTCATCAATATTAGTTAAACATGACGCAAAAGAAGCATTGATAGCACAGACGCTCGTAACTTTGCCTCAAGGAGAGAAAAACCAAGTAGTAACCCCCTCAGAAACGCTACTTAACGCATTAATGGCGGTTGAACGCGTTGATGAAACGCAAAACTTATTAGCTCATATAGAAAAACGAGCTGATGTTCAATCAACACTGCAAAATTCTGATCTCAAACAGGCAATTAAACAAAGTAAAAGACTTTTAACAAAGCTTGCCAGAACCACGTCTTCAGAGGGCGAAAAAGGGGTTGTTCAAAGTGCTATTTCACAAGTTAAAACGCAGCTAGCGCAATTACAACAAATGAATGAACAGCAAAATGAGCCTGTCACATTTGATGTGGGTTTGGTTATTCTATGGCCTTTTTTACCTACTTTGTTTACCAGGCTTGAGCTGATGGATGAAGGGGAGTTTAAAAACGATGACACGCAAATGCAGGCGCATGCCGTGCTTTGTTATATCGCTAATATTGATCCACTTATTGAAGTTAGTTTAACCGTTAATGCGTTGCTGGGACTGCCATTAGATACCCAAATAGAGGAACCCATTGAGTTGAATGAACAGACAATTATGGCAATTGATCATATGTTACATGCGCTTGTGAATCGTTGGGAAGTGTTAAAAAGAATGCCAACGATTGAGTTTTCTAAGATGTTTATTACACGAGAGGGGACGGTTGAGCAAACAGAATCAGGTTGTCATATTCGCGTAGTGACTATGCCGCAAGACGTTCTAATGTCAAAGTTGCCTTGGGGGCTTGGCATGGTGACATTGCCTTGGTTAGGTCAAGCGTTACTTCATATTGAATGGAAGTATGGTTTTTAACAAACAAGTTACAGAGGATTTTTATGCATACCTATAGCGAAACCAACACGCATGAGTTGATTCTTACACATCAGCATAAATCAACACTTTATGACGCTGCTAAAGCGAAAGCCGATAGCACTCGCCTACTTAGCGAATACGATCGCAAACGTTACTTTGACGAGCTGTTTTCACACACAGTGTTAGCGCAGTTAAGTGATATAAAAATAGAGTTGGCCAGTCATGGTTACGCGAGTGAAGTTATGACGAAAACAGCTCAGTTAGAGAGTGGCAACACTGTTGTTGATTTTATTTATGAAGTCACATTTAAATTTAATGGTAATTTACAAAGTGACGACACAATAGCCTCCGGTGATAGTCAAATGGTATTTTTCACACAACCAGGCAGCAATCATATTGCTTGTCGTTATAAAACAGCACAGTTAAATAGTCAGATACAACACTTATATTTTGACGATGAAGGATACAGTCATTTTCTAGCGAATGGCGAGTCTAAGACTTTGTGGCACGGGCATTTAAGGAATCATTCAGAGCTAGCATCAATCCTTGATGATTTTATTTCACTTATTTTTATTGAAAAAAGGACTAGTTTGAGTCGAATTTAATTCACATTTCTAATGCCCGCACGTTATTCCTAGAAGTTCTAACAAAGGAAATGATAATGGCAAATTATGTGCAGGCATTTGAAAAAGTCTTTGCTTTAAAGCGTGAAGCAGCAAACATTTATAGTGTCAATATTGAGGATCTCACCTGCTGGCAAACCATGAAGGACATTGGCTTCTCCTCATCTGAGCTATACCAACTATTTAAACATCATTACTGTGAAGAAATATGGCTGCAGTTGCAGGGAGAAAATATCCAGCAACAAAGTATTGCTAATTTATTATTTAAAGCATCAGTTAAAGGCTATGTTGACGAATTATTAGTGCAATTTCAGCAGTGTTTTTCACTCCCTATTAGTGGCGTAATGTGTTCGTACACGCTGCAACAAATTAATCAAACTGATCAGCCTAGGCTCACTATATGGCTTCGTTTATATACTCTTTATTTTGATATTTATGCCAATCAAACACACCTATATTCTCAACTCGAATATTCACCGGAACAACACTTTTTTAGTCCTCAAGTTTGGCTTCATTAAGTAGCCCTATTTAAAGACATAACCCTCTTCCATACTCTCCTTCCTTCTCCTGTTAATAGACGACTATTGCAGCGACTGACTAAGGAGGCTTTTGCCTCCCCCTCCTTCCCCAAAAAATTTATCAATCAGAGGAGTAATTTTGATGAAAAAAAATTTTGAGAGTTCATCGGACTGCGATGCAAAAACCAAATCTAACCCCGAGCTTGAGCAAACAAATATAGATCAATCTACCAATCGTACTATGCCTCAAGATATTGTCATTATGTTAATAGGACGATGGGCGATGCCCACTACGGTAGTGTTAGTCTTAGTAACTTGCCTTGCTGGATATTTTCTTGAGCTTCAAGCGTTTACTGCCGTGGTAGGAATGATATCGCCGGTAGTGATGGCACTAATTATGGTTATAAAAGAAGCTTTGATAGGAGGTAGAAACAAGCGTAACCGAAAGAAGTAACAAAGCTGGCAGTAAGTTCCCATACTGTTATCCAATTCAACAAAACATAAGACCGTAAGGCGATAATAAGGGTAGGGCGTTTATCAAGAAGTTTAAAAGTAGAATGGTTACCTACAGCCGTTTATCGAAATAACTCAGAAATAGAGAAAGATATAGGTTGTTACTGTATAGATTAAAGCTTGGAGGGCTACATAGTCACAATAGGCGGCTCGCCTTACTGCTACGGATGGGAAAATTAATTTACTGTCTAAAGTTAGTTGATCACTCCCCTCATTGATAAAGTGATTAATGCGGGGAGTTTAACGTTTTCAGATATTGAAAACGTTTATGTGTATCTTTTTTACACTAACCTCTCATGGTTACAAACTCTTCTGAGCCAGTCGGGTGAATAGCCACAACAGCATCAAAATCAGCTTTAGTTGCACCCATTTTCATGGCAACGGCAAAACCTTGAATCATTTCATCAACCGCAAAACCAATACCATGTAGGCCAACTACTTTTTCGTCTGGGCCGGCACATACAAGCTTCATTTTACAAGGCTGGCGATGTTTAGTTACCGCTGTGTACATAGCCGTAAAGCCAGATTGGTAAATCTTAACGTTTTCTTCGCCATACTGAGAAATAGCTTCTTGTTCAGTAAGGCCAATAGTACCAATTGGTGGGTGACTAAATACAACAGTAGGAACTAGGCTGTAATCCATTTTTAAATCATCAGGTAGTTCTTTATTAAATAAACGCTCTGATAAAGTTCGCCCTGCTTTAACTGCTACAGGCGTAAGCTCAATACCGTTTTCGATAATATCACCAACAGCATAAACGTTTTTAGCTGTGGTATTTTGAAACTCATCAACTTTAACAAAACCATCGCTGTTAACTTCTACGCCGGCAGCAGCTACATTAATTGCATCTGTTGTTGGCTGGCGGCCAATGGCCCAAATTACTTGGTCAACGTTATGAGTTTTGCCGTTATCTAAATGTAGCGTTACAGAGCCATCATTTTCTTTAACTAATTTATGAGGTACAGATTCTGTATGAAGAGTTGGGCCTTCAGCAGCCATAACATCAACAAGTGTTTCAACTATGTATGGGTCAAAGTTACGAAGTGGAGAATGTTTACGAACAAATAAATGTGTTTCAGTACCTAAACCGTGTAATACACCAGCAAGTTCGACGGCTATGTAGCCTGCGCCAATAACGGCAACGCGCTTAGGTTGCTCTTTTAGTTCAAAAAAGCCATTTGAATCGATACCGTGCTCAGCGCCTTCAATATGCGGAATGCTTGGGCGACCACCTACTGCAATTAATATATGGTCGGCTGTGTAGTGCTCGCCGTTTACTTCAACTGTTTTATTATCTACAAATTTAGCAAAGCCTTTAATTACAGTAACGCCATTGCTTGCAAGGCCACTGTCATAACCTTTATGAATTCGGCCTATGTAGGCTTCACGGCTTTCTACTAACTTGCTCCAATCAAAGCCTTTAACTTCAACATTAAAGCCGTAATCTGGGGCATATAAATTAATTGCTTCAGCAACCTGAGCACCGTGCCACATTACTTTTTTAGGTACGCAACCCACGTTTACACATGTGCCGCCCATGTGTTTTGCTTCTATAAGTGCTACTTTAGCGCCACGCATTGCCGCTCTATTTGCAGAGGCAATACCACCACTGCCACCACCGATTGCAATATAATCAAAGTGTTGTGTCATTTTATGTCCTTAGGCGTTGAGTTTTATGCGCATTAGCATAACATTAAGTTTTAAAAATAAAGAGTGTTTAGGTGACCTATGTTTAGTAAAAAAACATTCGAATTTCTTGCTCAGCTTGATCAAAACAATAATAGAGACTGGTTTAACGACCATAAATCACAGTATGAGGAATACGTAAGAGAGCCCGCTTTAGATTTCATTAGGCAAATGCAAGCACCACTTGCTGAGGTTTCTAGCCATTTTGTCGCATCAGATAAAAAAGTCGGCGGTAGTTTAATGAGAATCCATAAAGACGCGCGTTTTAGTAAAGATAAAGCCCCATATAAAATTAATGTAGGAATTCAATTTCGCCATTTTATGGGAAAAGACGTACACGCCCCAGGTTTTTACTTTCACTTAGCAAATGACGAATGTTTTATAGGTGCTGGTATTTGGCGACCAGAATCAAAGGCGCTTAACGCAATTAGAACCTGCATAGATGAAAACCCAAATAGCTATAAAAAAGCAATTTATGATGAGCAATTTAAATCTATATTTGAAATGTCAGGAGAGTCGCTAAAACGCCCACCAAGAGGTTTTGAAAAAGAGCATCCCTTAATAGATGAGCTCAAACGAAAAGACTTTATAGCCATTAGCCCACTTACTCAAAAGCAAATATGCAGTAATAACCTAGTTGATACGGTACTAGAACGTTATAAAGTGGCTGATTCATTAATGGGTTATTTGTGCTTTGCTTTAGAGCAACCTTATTAAAATTACACAACTTAAAAGCAGTTGAGTTGTTTTTTTACTTTTAGACCCAATTTAAAACGTAATGCATTAACGCAAAGAGAGTATTTATGAGCAACCCACTAATTGGCCTTGAAGGCTTACCACCATTTTCAAAAATAAAGCCTGAGTACGTAGTACCAGCACTAAAAGACGGTATTGAGCTTTGTCGTAAAGCCATTGATGACGTGTTAGCGAAAGGTTCGTACACGTGGGATGACTTAGTATTACCCCTTGAAGAAGCCGACGACAAATTATCGCGCATGTTCTCCCCTGTATCGCATTTAAATTCAGTAATGAATAATGACGAATTACGTGAAGCTTACGAGCAGTGCTTACCGTTAATATCTGAATATTCAACATTTGTAGGTCAGCACCAAGGTTTATACAACGCGTATAATACGCTTTATAACAGCGACGAATTTAAAACGCTGACTACAGCACAACAAAAAACAATTACTAATGCGCTTCGTGATTTCAAATTATCGGGTATTGCATTAGCGCCAAAGCAGCAAAAACGCTACGGCGAAATTAGCGCGCGTTTATCAGAACTTGCCTCAAAATTTGGTAACAACGTAATGGATGCCACACTTGCTTGGCACAAACATATTACTGATGAAAGCGACTTAGCTGGCTTGCCAGAATCTGCTTTAGCGCTTGCAGCAGATACTGCAAAAAGTAAAGAGTTAGACGGTTGGGTATTTACCCTTGATTTTCCGTCGTATTTACCAATTATGACCTATGCAGATAACCGCGAACTCCGCAGAGAAACTTACACCGCGTTTTCTACGCGCGCGTCAGATCAAGGCCCTAACGCTGGTGAATTTGATAACTCAGGTATTATGAGCGAAGAGCTTGCGCTTCGCCATGAACTTGCACAGTTACTAGGATTTAACAGCTACGCTGAAAAGTCACTGGCAACTAAAATGGCCGAAACACCGGCGCAAGTATTCTCGTTTTTAGAAGACCTAGCGGCTAAATCAAAACCACAAGCAGAGCAAGAAGTGGCAGAGTTAAAAGCCTATGCTGAGCAAAAACATGGTATTTCTGAATTACAGGCATGGGATTTTGGTTACTACAGCGAAAAACTTAAGCAAGAAAAGTACGCTATTTCAGATGAAGTATTACGTCCTTACTTCCCAGCAAATAAAGTATTAAGTGGCTTATTCGAAACCGTTAACCGTTTATTTGGTATTAGCGTAAAAGAAGTTACTGACTTTGATACTTATCACAAAGATGTACGCTTTTTTGAAATTGTAGATAGCAGCAATACCTTACGTGGACGTTTTTATCTCGATTTATATGCACGCGACCGTAAACGCGGTGGGGCGTGGATGGACGACTGTATGGGTCGTAAAGTGCGTGCTAACGGCGAACTACAAACTCCAGTGGCTTATTTAGTGTGTAACTTTAATAAAGCGGTTGGCGATAAACCTGCATTGTTTACTCATGACGAAGTGACAACCTTATTCCACGAGTTTGGTCATGGTATTCACCACATGCTTACACAAGTTGATGCTGCTCCTGTTGCGGGTATTAATGGTGTAGCGTGGGATGCGGTAGAGCTTCCTAGTCAGTTTTTAGAAAACTGGTGTTATGAAGAAGAAGCATTGAGCTTTATTTCAGGCCATTATGAAACGGGCGAGCCGTTACCTAAAGAGCTACTTGATAAGCTACTAGCGGCTAAAAACTACAACTCAGGCATGCAAATGCTACGTCAAATTGAGTTTTCGTTATTCGACTTTAAAATCCACAATGATTATAAAGCGGGTGAAGAGTGTCAAATTCAAGCCGTACTAAACGATGTGCGTAGCCGTACCTCGGTCGTTAATCCACCTGAGTTTAACCGTTTTCAGCATGGCTTTAGCCACATTTTTGCAGGCGGTTACAGCGCTGGTTATTACTCATATAAATGGGCTGAAGTACTCTCTGCTGATGCTTATTCTAAATTTGAAGAAGAAGGTATTTTCAACCCGCAAACCGGTCAAGCCTTCATGCAAAATATTTTAGAAAAAGGCGGCAGTGAAGAGCCAATGGAATTATTTAAAAAGTTCCGTGGTCGTGAGCCTAATGTTGACGCGTTACTACGCCACAGCGGTATTGCAGCTTAAAAAGCTAATATTTAGCACAAACCAAAGTAAAGCGCCTAAATGGCGCTTTTTTATTATCTAAATTTTAGGGCGTGTTGATCTTTGGTGGGTGAATTTGCAGCAGACTGTTTGGTATTTAGGCAAGGCAGAGCCTA
>NZ_JJNY01000081.1:0-1506 GCF_000690035.1 Pseudoalteromonas sp. S3431 | reverse complement strand
TAGACATAATGACTCCCACACGGTGTTAGCCTCCGCTTTTCGTGGGTTAGCTTAATTCAAAGCCAGAGCCATAATTAGTTTGTCAATTAACTAAACAGCAGAGGCTAACATGAATAAACATAGCATACTTTTTATCGGTCTTGATACACATAAAGAATTCAATGAAGTCGCCTATATTGAAGAACATAGAGGTGCGAAACCCGTTCATCTTGGCCGAGTTTCGTCTTCCAAAGTGGCTGTTCAAAAGCTTGTTCGTCAGTTTGAATCCAAATACCCTGGCGCAACACTTCATTTTGTTTATGAAGCTGGACCATGTGGTTATTGGATTTACAGATTAATTACCAGTCTCGGCCATTGCTGTTATGTGGTTGCACCCTCTCTTATTCCCAAAAAGCCAGGTGAGAAGATTAAAACCGATAAACGTGATGCCCTTAAGCTCGCTAAATTACTTAAATCTGAAGATTTAACACCTATTTATGTTCCCGAGCCTGAAGATGAAGCCGTACGTGATTTATCTCGCGCACGCGAAGTGGCAATGAAGGATTTAAAAGATGCTAAATATCAATTAAAGGCACTGCTGCTTCGCAATAATATTAATTACAGAGGCACTGCAAATTGGTCACAAAAACATTTACGTTGGCTCACTGAGCTTGTGTTGCCACATCCCGCGCAGCACATCGTCTTACAAGAGTTTTTACACACAATTAATGAACGAATAAGCCGACTTGAACGGCTAGACAATGAACTAACACACCATGTTCACCAGTGGCGTTATTATCCTGTAGTAAAAGCAATACAAGCTATGCGTGGCGTTCGTTTGTTGGTCGCCACCGGCGTTGTTGCTGAGCTTGGCGATTTATCGCGCTTCGACCACCCCCGCAAATTAATGAGTTATCTTGGTCTTGTACCTAGTGAGCACTCGAGTGGTGGCAAACGCCATATTGGCGCCATCACAAAATGCGGAAACGGCCGAGCGAGGCGCCTTCTCGTTGAAGGCGCACACACTTATCGGTATGCGGCAAATATATCGACAGATATGCAAAAACGACAAGAAGGTTTACCAAAGGACATTATTGATATTGCGTGGAAAGCACAACTTAGGCTTTGCAAGCGCTATAAAAAAATGATAGCCAAAGGGAAACATTACAACCTGGTTGTCACCGCCATTGCTCGAGAAATGATTGCATACATATGGGCAATTGCAAAAGAAGTGGTGCTAACGCCAGTAAATACAAAACTTAGATTGGCAAGAGTACCTGCATGATAAACGAATTAGAGTTAATGCATAGGATCAAGCATCGGGAGTGGCACAACCACCGACGGCGTTAGGATGGCAATGTAGCTAACGCTTCATTGAACCACGAACATAGACTGAAGACAGGTGCCACGACGAAATAAGTAAGGTCTGCTCTGTTACTAGAAATAGTAATAACCAACGAATATCAGCAAGATAACCGACGACATTACTTGCTTCATCCTATGTATTAACTCGCTCTAATTCGAGCT
>NZ_JJNY01000080.1:0-11367 GCF_000690035.1 Pseudoalteromonas sp. S3431 | reverse complement strand
ATTTTTCGGGGGGATTACCATTCAACCAAAATAACGCTAGAATACACGCCTTATTTTTAGGCTATTTAATACCAATCCGTAATAATACTTAATCAATTTGAGTGATTAAATCTGACGTTAACAGCGTTAAAAATTCTGATACATGACTGCATGGATGCGGGGTAATGCAGGAGTTAAATAACGAAATTTTTGCCTTGTTATCGACACGATTTTCTTACTTCAAAATAGATCACTTAATTAAGCGAATTGGTATAGGGTGTAGATTTGTTTATTGTTTTACTAAGTTGTGTGTTTATAGCCGTGATGTATTTGGAAACGATTAAAAAAGGCATGCCAATTAAGCGATGGCTTATTTTGGCTGGTTTACTTGGGCCGGTAGCATGGTGCTTGTTTAACTTACATTATCGCCGCGCATTGGTACGAAATGTAGGGATCAAAGCATGTATATGGCGCCCTTAATTTATACCGTTCTGAATAAGTGTTGGGACAATTTAACGAATTAAATCACCCCATACCTAAGCAGATTGGTATTAACTGGAAGTCTGGTTAGCTTATTGATGCCATATTTTCAGTATCCGTTCTAATTAGACTAGGCGCAGCTTTAGTTTGTTGTTGTTTCAAAAAATCAGTAAACTCGTCTTTAGAGAGTGGCTTAGAATAAAAGTAACCTTGTACTGTTTCACAATTCAATTTTTTTAGTATTTCAATTTGTTCAGCCTGTTCAACCCCTTCGGCAACGACATGTAAATCAAGGTTATGTGCAATCGTCACAATTGAGTCGACCATATTACGACCACGTTCATTTTTCATATCATCTATAAATGCCTTGTCTACTTTTAACGTGTTAAGAGGAAATTGTTTTAAGTACGCCAAGGAAGAGTAACCGGTGCCAAAGTCATCCATTGCTAAGTGAATCCCTCGGGCACTTAATGAGCGCATAATCGCAATGGCTTCTTTGGGATCATCCATTACAGTACCTTCGGTAATTTCAAGCTCTAAGAAATATGAAGGTAGTTCATTTTTTTGTAAAATAACGTCAATGCGAGATGTTAAATCGGGTAGGCTGAATTGTTTAGCTGATAAATTAACGGCGACTCGACCACTAAATAGACCGCTATCAAGCCATTGTTTAACATCTCTGCAAGCTTTGTTTAATACCACTTCACCAATTTCAATTATTTGACCTGTTTCTTCAGCTATAGGTATAAATACACCAGGGCTAATAATGCCTTTTTTAGGGGTTATAAAGCGAACCAACGCCTCCATCCCTGTTAACTTTCCGGTGCGAATATTCATTTTTGGTTGATAGTAAACCTCAAAATGATCTTCTTTTAGGCCAAAACGCATAAGGTTTTCTATTTGCAAGCGTTTAACTGCTTGGCGGTTCATCGTGTCGTTAAAAAACAGATAACTATTACCTTTCTTTTTAGCGTGATACATGGCCGTATCTGCATTTTTCAAAAGTAGTTCTGGTGTATTACCATCTTCAGGAAAGAGTACAATGCCAACGCTTGAAGTAATCGCGAGCTCATGACCAGCCATTTTAAAAGGTGTAGCAATAGCGGCTAAAAACTGTTTAGCCGTGCGGGTGATCACATGAATATCATTGGTATCAGACATTACTAGAGCAAACTCATCGCCCCCTAAACGGTAAAATACATCGTTCTCTCGGGTTAGTTTATTTAAGCGCATAGCGAGCTTTGCAAGCAGGCTATCGCCTAACTGGTGTCCTAAAGAGTCGTTTATCTTTTTAAAGTTATCTAAATCGAATACAAGCAGCGCATGGTGTGAATTTTGTTTAACTAACTTATGTAAATCGGTAAAAAATAAATTTCGGTTAGGCAGGCTTGTTGTACGGTCGCGATTTGATAAATTATGCAGCTGTGATTCTGCTTTTTTACGTTCAGTTAAGTCAGAGTAAACAATCACGTAATTTGTAATTTGGTTTTGATCATTTTTAATTTCATCAATTGAAATTTCAAATGGTAGTAAAACGCGTTCGCTATTACGTAGCTTTACCTCTCGTTGAATATGTTCATTCTCACGTACAATTTCGATAATTGTATCAATGAAGCCTTGTTCATAACCCGGTAAGGTAAAGTCTTTTTTAAGGTATTGTTCTCGCACACCGCCAAAGAGGGTTAAAAAACTAGGGTTTATATCAACTAACTTAAAGTTTTTGTCGTAAATAGCCAGCGCATCAGTTAGCGACTCAACACATTTTGCAAAGAGATTCAAACGTTCTTCGGTTGATTTTAACTGTGATATATCTCGTACAGTACCCGTCATTCTTAGTGGTGATAGGTTGGTATCTTTTTCTATAATTTTGCCGCGATCAAGTACCCAATGCCAACGGCCAAAGGTATCTTTAATACGATAAGTCGCTTCGAAAAAAACGGTTTTTTCTGCAAAGTGTTTTTTAAGTAAGTGTTCAACGTTTGTAATATCGAGTGGGTGAATGAGACTTTTATTTGGAGGGAAACCTATTAACGTAGTTGAGTTCATCATATATTTGTCGTTTATTCGAATAACTTCCCCCGTTTTTATGTTCCAATCCCATAAAGTATCACCACTGCCTTCAACAGTACTTTTAAGGCGCCTTTCGGATAAACGAAGTTGTCGACGTGAGCGCTTAAGTTTGTGGATGACAAACAACAGATAAGGCAAAGCAAGCGCTATAATGGCGCTTGCTAAAATAAGGATGGTATCTGAATTGTAATTAAATGATGACTCAAAAGCATAAAGCTTAAATGAGTAAGCAAGTAATACAACTGACAAGCTTAATTTTGTTATTATTTTGATTATCATTTTTTTATTACTTCAAATTTACAAATGATAATCTAAAACAAGCTAAACCAAGAGTCAAAGAGAATGCGAATAAACAGGCATATTTTGAGGTTTATTGTCTTTAGCTGAGCTTAAAAGCTCATATCTTGGTCGATTTTCATCAAATAGGATGACGGCATACTCTTTTATATCTTTGAGTGTTAATGCGTTTAATGCATTAAGTAACTTTTGCTGCATATTAAATTCATGATCTCTGTTGCCTATTGCAAGCCAAAAACGTTGCGAGCGTAACCGAAGGTTTTTATCTTTTTCAGCAATATGGGTCGTTAAGCCATGTTTCTGTTGCTGCCAATTTTCTTCATTAAGCTCATCGATGTTGGTTAAATATTTATTAACAAAGCTGTTATGTCTATGCATTAATGTTTTTGCGATAAACTTTGGCGATTGTATATAAAAAGCAATACCCGCACGAGTGTTAAAAGGAGCATAACCAGCCCCAACTAAATAACCTAGCTGTTGTGTGGTTCGTAACTCGTTAAAGTAGTCTTGATTCATTAAGTGATTAAGTGCCATTAATTTAACTTTTTCGATTACACAATCAGTTTTTGCTTGATAATACACAACCATTGCATGGTCACTGCAAGGCAGCTCTAGTTCGTAGCGTGTTACTTTTTCAATTTCAAATAGCGGACGTCTTAAATCATCAATTATGGCTGCGTTTTTTAAGTGTTCGGCGACCTTTTTTTGAAAGGCTATTGCATCACTTTGCTGCCAGTTACCATGTAAAAATGATTCAACATGTAGTGCTTTAAAAAAGTCTTGTCTGAATTCATTAAATTGCTGAAAACTTGTGTTTTTTAATGCTGATGCAAGTTGGTCTGGTTGTGGATTCCAAGGCATTACTTTAGCACCTAAAATACTAAACAGTTCACTAACCGGTTTGTTTTGGTTGCTATTTCGCCAGTGCCTGACAAGTTGTTTTTTGTACTCAGCAAAACGTTTTGCACAAATGTCGACATTAAATAGGGCGTCAAGAAGCTCATCAACTAATTCTAATTGGCTAGACGATAATCCGGCTGTATGCAGTGTTAAACCGCCTTGGTGAGATGTTAAATGGTAACTTAGCCCTGCCAGCTCCGCTGGGTAAAATTGTTCACCTACGCTATCCATAAATAAATCAGTAAATAAGCGAGTCAGTGCCATGTGTTTTACGTCTTTTACTGCAAAGTCAGAGTCCAAGGCTAAATAAAAATGGCCTTTTGCTACTCTAAAAGTATTGTCTTGCTTAAACCAAAAGTCAAAACCGGGCTCTTTTACTAAAAGTTCAGGTTTTATTTGTGGTTTTTCTACATCATATAGCACCACATTTTTTGTTAAGTAAGGGTTTGCCGTTGGCAGTAGCATATCTTTCAGTGGTTTATTTATATCACTTAAAGCATCGAGCCAGCTGGGTGATATTTTTTCAACTTTATAAGGGGTGTTATACCATGCAGTTTTGTGTTCTGCTTCTACATCAGGGTGGATAAGAACAATACGCATATTATGCGGCGTTAACCATTGCATTGCGATTTCGTGGGTGGCTTTTTTAAAGCCCTCCATCAAGTAGTCGCCTTGTACATAATTGACTTCATCGTAATGTTGCATATTTATACTTAAATTACTGACCCAATCGATTAGACGTGACTTTTCTTGATTATCGAAAGCAATTTGTAATAGGTTTTTTTTATCTTGATAAAGACGAGGTAACTTCTCTGTATTGGCATTAATTAAGCAAATATATTCAAACACCATTTCAATAATGTCTTCAAAATATTCAATACCTTCGTCAGTGAGCGCCATGCTTATATTAAAATCTTTAAAGTTACTGCCGTTAATACCGCCGCCAGCTGAGAGCGCATTTATCCAACCTTGTTCTTTTAAAATAGAGTAAAGAGAACCTGCACCTTCATAACCTAATAAATGAGCAATAAAACTCACCGTTTTATGGCGATAAAAATCATCAATATTTGGCATCGCAAAACTGACAATCAGTTTTTGCATATGTTTGTGCGGCTCAATATGCAGCACTTTCCCTATATCTTGTTTACGGTAAAGTGGCTCACTGATCTCTGGTTTTTTAAGGTTTTTATTACCGTTAATTTCGTTAAAATATGTATTAGTCCAGCTTTGTAAGGTGTCGAGCTCTTCATTGGCGCAAATAACTAACGTCATCCACTGGGCTTGATAAAAAGCATTAAAAAAATCCCGAAGTTCGTCACTTATACAGCGCTCCCTGTCTGCCAACGTTTGTAGATTACCAACTGAAAACTTGGCAAAAGGGTGGGCTGGATTTACCGTTTCTTTATGTGCTTGATAAATACGGCGGCCATCGTCTTTAATTTTTAGTTTAAATTCGGCTTCAATTGCGTTACGTTCTTTTTCGGTTTCGGCTGAATTTAAAAGTGGCGCAATAAAAAAGCGGCTAAATTGCTCTAATGCATTTTTAAATTCTTGATTATTAATATCAAAAAAATAGCAGGTATGCTCTGTGCCAGTCCACGCATTAGTGTTTCCACCGGCTTGAGATACATAATTATTAAAACTACCAGAGTCTGGAAATTGGTCAGTACCTAAAAAAAGCATATGTTCTAAAAAGTGTGCGAGGCCTTGTCTATCAAGAGGATCGTCAAAATGACCAGCATTTACTGCCATAGATGCAGCCGCTTTTGTTGAATCTTTATCTTGCACAAGTAGTACTTTTAGACCATTGTCCAGTGTAAGAGCTTTATATGCTCTGTTATCATTGCGACTGATATTCAAATGATGCTCCTGAAATTAAACGTTTGCTTGTTAACAACAGATGATAACTTCAGGAAAGTGGAATACGACTAAAAGGTTTACCTGAATATCACGAAAGAACTATTTTAGAAGAAAATAGGTTTATGTTTTTAATATAGCGGACAAATGGGCAAATTGGCTACTGTTTTATACTCTTTAATCGGTTGATTTTTTATGAAAACAATCCTAATAATGCGCCACGGCGAAGCAACACCGATGCAGGCTGATGATGCGGCTAGAAATTTGACTCAAACGGGTCATACTGAAGCCGAGAAAATGGGCCTATGGCTTGCTAAACACTACCCACCTGATGCCTTGTTAGTTAGCCCTTACATTCGTGCTCAGCAAACTGCAGAAAACGTTGCTAAAAATGCAGAGTTTAAATTTAGCGAAACATGCAGTGATATTGTGCCTGAAGGAAAACCGCAAATAGCAGCGGATTATCTCGAAACGCTTATAGCAGCACACCCCCAATGCAACACTTGGCTTGTGGTAGCACATATGCCAATTGTGAGTTATTTAGTTGATCAATTATGCCCTGGTAACATGCCTATTTTTAATACGGGTGCCATTGCTGTAATAAGTTACGATGAAAGAACTCAACGCAGCCAGTATATGAGTATCAATGCTCCCGATAATATATAAATTTAATTAATAATATGAGTGAATAAATGACTATTGAACGCCTTCAAACCGGTGCGCGCATGAGCCGCATTGTAAAACATAACGGCACTGTGTATTTATGTGGGCAGGTATGCGCCGACGCGCAAAAAGATATCAAAGAACAAACTCAAACTATGCTTGATAAAGTAGAGGCGCTGCTTGATGAAGCGGGAAGTTCAAAAGAACATATGCTTAGCGCGACTATTTATGTAAAGAGCATGGAATACTTTGCTGATATGAATGCAGTATGGGATGCATGGGTAACCGAGGGTTATGCACCAGCACGTGCCTGCGTTGAAGCTAAAATGGCACGTGATGCACTGCTTGTTGAAATTTCAGTAGTTGCAGCTTTAAAAGAATACTAGCTTTAATGAATCGCTCCCCCGTTGTACTTATCACAGGCTCTAGCCGAGGTATTGGCGCAGCCACCGCACTATATTTTGCAAAGCAAGGTTATAATGTTTGCATTAACTATAAAGCTGATTTAGCTAGTGCAATGTTGGTGGCAGAAAAAGTAAAGCGATTAGGCGTTGAGGCTGAAGTAATTCAAGGTGACGTATCACTAGAGGCTGACGTTTTAGCTTTATTTATGCATATAGATAAAGTCTTTGGTCGGCTTGATGTACTAATAAATAACGCTGGTATTTTAAAGCCACAAATGCCTTTGTTAGAAATGAGTGCTGAGCGCATAAACGTAGTTTTGACTACAAATATTACCAGTGCTTTTTTATGTAGCCGTGAGGCTATAAAGCGAATGGGAAATGGCGGCAGTATTGTTAATGTATCATCTAGGGCTGCTAAAACGGGCTCTCCTAATGAGTACATTGATTATGCAGCATCTAAAGGTGCAATGGACACATTTACTATTGGCTTGGCAAAAGAGGTGGCAAGTAAAGGTATTCGTGTTAACTCGGTTAGACCAGGGCTTATTTACACTGATATGCATAGCGATGGTGGTGAAAAAAACCGAGTCGATCGCCTTAAAAGTAAATTACCCCTTGGCAGAGGCGGTACACCCGAGGAAGTTGCTGCAGCAATTTACTTTTTAGCTTCGGAGCACGCTTCTTTTACAACGGGTAGCTTTGTTGATGTAGCCGGCGGTTTGTAAGCTAAAGTAATAAAGCTAGCCAAAACGTAAAGCTAATAACACTTAAGATAGTAGAAAGTACGACTGCCCCAGCAAGAGTAGCTTCATGTTGCTTTATTTGACTTGCAATAAGATAAGCATTTACGCCAACAGGGGACGCACTTAAAAGTCCCAATACATTAAGTATTTGCGTGTCTAGCTTAAATACATAGGTGCCTACCAATAAAACTAGCGCAGGCAATAAAAATATTTTTAAAATTGATGCTATTAACGCCGGTTGCCAATTTGCAGCTATTTTATAAAAAGCTAAATTTGCACCAAGTACAAATAGCGCACAGGCAATTGCTGGTTTAGCTAATAGCTCTAAACTATTTGCTAAGTCGGTAAACAGTGTAACTCCTAATATGTTTAATATAAGCCCGCATCCAATACTCAGTACTATTGGGTTTAACACCATACTTTTTCCAAAGTGCGACCACGAAAATTTATCGCTACTACCTTTAGCGCCTATTAAAAAAGTAAGTGCAAATAACAATGTGCTATGAAAAGTAATGATCATAAACGCAATGGCTATCATCTCTTTGCCAAGCGAGGCAATAACAATAGGAATACCCACTAACACCATATTTGAATAGCTAGAAGCAAGTCCAAAGACGCCGTGTTGTTGGTAGTTTTTTAAATGTTTTTTACTTAAATAAAAGCGATCAATTAATATACCCACCCCAAATACACTCAGAACAGGTATGTAAAAGCTCAAAAATGCAAAAAGGCTAATGCTTTGCTGTAAGTTAATTTGCGACATATTTAATAATAAAAAAGCAGGCAAACTAATATAAAAGGTAAACTTACTCAGGCCTGCAATATGCTGCTTGTCGAAAAATTTTAATCGGCAACAGCTATAACCAAACGCAACAATAAAAATGAGCGGAAAAATAATTGAAAAAATATGCACGTAGTTACATCCTAGTAATGGCTAAAGTTAGCGTCTAAATTCATCACTTTGCGGTAAATTAATTAAAATAAGTACAGCGCCTCTTCCACCATATTCGAGAGGGGCTTGGTGCATCGCTATTACGTCAGGATGCTGTACTAAGTACTGCGGTACTTTGTGCTTTAGTACACCGCCGCCAATACCGTGCACTACACATGCGCAATAATAATGCTGCTTTTTACACTCGTGAATGAGTCCAGCGAGTTCATCTTTAGCAAGTTCTTTATTTAAGCCATGTAAATCTAGCGTCAAATCGGGTGCAAAGTCACCACGGCGAAGCTGTTTAGCTAGGAAGCTATCTTGGCCAGGTTTTACATATTTAACCGTACCGTGGGTGTCTATATCGGGAATATAAACGTCTGAGAAAAAAAATTCAGACTGAGCCTGCTTTTTTTGCTGGGCAAATTGCTTAGCTTGTGACACCTTAGGTTTTGTATCAAAACGATGAGTATCTTGTTTAAATACTTTAGCGCCTGTGATCGTTTGACGAAATAAGCTTATGTCGTCATTGCTTAGGGACGAATGTGATGGAGTGTCTTTTTTCATAACTATTACCTAAACAAAAAAACGTAAAAACGCAGCGCAAAAGGCGGTACAATACTTAAATGAGGGGGCAATTGTAATTTGCCCAGCGCAGATAGGCAATGCAATCGTCTTAAAGACTCAAAACAGTCAGTAAGCTAATACAGGTAAAAATATATGAGCGATTTACAAATAGAAGAAGCAACACTCGAAGAAGCCGTTGCAGAACTGTCAACTTTACATGACTGGTTACGTTGGACTACAAGCCAATTTGCAAGTAGTAGTATATTTTTTGGACACGGTACAGATAACGCATGGGATGAAGCTGTAAGCTTATTACTGCCTGCGCTTAGCTTGCCTGTTGATGCGCCAAAAGAATTAATGCATGCGCGTTTAACAAGCACAGAAAAAAACCGACTTGCGGGTCTTATTGCAGAACGTATTAACGACTGCACGCCAGTACCTTACTTAACAAACATTGCATGGTTTGCGGGTATGCCATTTTATGTTGATGAACGGGTACTTATACCTCGCTCACCATTTGCTGAGCTTATCAGTAACCGCTTTAAACCTTGGCTTGAAGAGCCACAATCGGTTAACCGTATATTAGATTTATGTACGGGTTCGGGTTGTATCGCAATCGCACTTGCGCAAGCTTTTGAGCAGGCACAAGTTGATGCGGTAGATATATCGTATGAAGCGCTTGAAGTGACAGACATAAACATTAACGATTACATGTTAACTGAGCGCGTGTTACCTATTCAATCTGATGTATTTAGCGGTGTACCAGGTCAAAAATACGACCTAATAGTAGCAAACCCACCGTATGTTGATGCAGAAGATATGGCTGACCTGCCACGTGAGTTTCATCATGAACCAGAGCTTGGGCTTGCATCAGGCCACGATGGTTTAGATGTAACCCGTACTATATTAAGCGAAGCGAGTGAACATCTAACTGATAACGGTTTGTTATTTGTAGAAGTTGGTAACTCTATGGTACATATGGATGCACTGTATCCGGGCGCGCCGTTTGAATGGATTGAATTTGAACAAGGCGGCTTAGGTGTATTTGTAATTAGCAAAAAGCAGCTAGATGAGTATTTTGCAAAATAAGTAAAAAATGAATAGCCAAGCCCTGTGCTTGGCTATTGGTAGTCATTAGGAATGAGGAAAGTTAATGGCAGGTAATAGCATTGGGCAGTTATTTAAAGTGTCCACCTTTGGTGAGAGCCACGGCGTTGCATTAGGCGGCGTTGTTGATGGTACTCCCGCAGGTCTCGAAATCACAGAGGCCGACTTACAAATTGATTTAGATCGCCGAAAACCAGGCCAAAGCCGTTATACAACGCAGCGCCGTGAAAGCGATCAAATAAAAATATTAGCAGGCGTTTTTGAAGGTAAAACCACAGGTACTAGCATTGGTTTATTAATTGAAAACACCGATCAACGCTCGCAAGATTACGGCAAAATTAAAGATGTATTTCGCCCAGGTCATGGCGATTACACGTATTGGCATAAGTACGGCTTGCGCGATTATCGCGGTGGTGGCCGTTCGTCTGCACGCGAAACCGCGATACGCGTAGCGGCAGGTGCTATTGCTAAAAAATACTTAAAGCAATTTCATGGTATTGAAGTTAAAGCATGCCTAAGTCAGCTCGGTCCTATCAAGGCGGAAACGTTTGACTGGGATGAAGTGGAAAACAACTTATTCTTCTTCCCTGATGCAAGTAAGCTTGAAGCGCTTGACGAATACATGCGAGACCTTAAAAAGCAAGGTGACTCAGTTGGCGCTAAAGTAAAAGTAGTAGCAAGCAACGTACCTGTTGGTCTTGGTGAGCCAGTATTTGATCGCCTTGACGCCGAGCTTGCGCACTCATTAATGAGTATTAACGCGGTTAAAGGCGTTGAAATTGGTGATGGCTTTGATGTGGTTGAGCAAAAAGGCTCTGAGCATCGCGATGAACTAACCCCTGAAGGTTTTACATCAAATCATGCCGGTGGCGTACTTGCGGGTATTTCGACAGGGCAAGATATTATTGCTTCTATCGCGCTAAAACCAACGTCGAGCATTACCATCCCAGGTAACAGTATTAATACAAGCAATGAAGCGGTTGAGATGATCACTAAAGGTCGTCACGATCCGTGTGTTGGCATTCGTGCAATCCCGATTGCTGAGGCAATGATGGCTATTACATTAATGGACCATTTACTGCGTCAACGCGGACAAAATCCACATGTAAACCACGAACACGGGCCAATTAACGGCTCTGTCTGATGGATTTATTTTTTAAATTAAATTGAGTGGTTTAGTGTATTAGAGCACGGTTTTATATCGTGCTTTTTTACGTTTACTCTTTTATAAATCAAGTTTTGTGACTATTAAAAATTTGCAGTGATTATTTCACTAACTCTTGTTTTAGCGGATTATGTGGTTGCTTGCTCGGTGTTACAGTACTAGGGCGTGTTGACCTTTGTGGATTGAAATTTGTTCAATCTAGGG
>NZ_JJNY01000079.1:0-10072 GCF_000690035.1 Pseudoalteromonas sp. S3431 | reverse complement strand
AATTTAATTCGTTAAATTGATCAAGGATTTATGCAGTTTGGTATTACATGTTGATTAAGCATTGCCCGGCTCAGGGTTAGACTTTTCAGCTTGTATACGCATGTAAATTTCTTCACGATGCACTGATACGTCTTTTGGTGCGTTAACACCGATTCGAACTTGATTTCCTTTAACACCTAGAACGGTAACTGTTACTTCGTCACCAATCATTAGGGTTTCACCTACTCTACGAGTTAGTATTAGCATTCTATTGCTCCCATGTTCCAATAAAAATTATAAGATTCCGCTTAAACATACTAATAAAAATTAGACTGAAAAGTAAGTAAAAACTCCCAATCTATTCATTTTCTGTTAAAAATACTTTGTGTAATGCACGAACAGCCAACTCTAAGTACTTTTCATCTATTAAAACTGAAATTTTAATCTCGGATGTTGAAACTAAAACTACATTAATGTTTTCTTGCGCTAATGCTTCAAAAAATAGACTCGCGACACCAGAATGCGATTTCATACCCATTCCAACAGCAGAAACTTTTGCCACTGTGGTTAATCCGCATATATTTTGAACACTTAATTGAACTTGCTGCTCATTGAGCAATTCAAGTGTTTGCAGATAATCATTCGAGTGCACAGTAAAAGCATAGTCTATTTTTTCAAAGTTATGATTAACTTGATTAATCATATCTATTTCGATGCCATTTTCGGCAAAAAGTTTCAATATTTTTGAAAGATATTGCGTACCCGTTGGCACACCTTGTACCTTAATTAAACATTCGTCACGATTAAACGCAATCCCCGATACAACCTTGCTTGGCATATCGTTCTCCTCAAAACTTATTAATGTACCTTCATCGGGATTAAAGCTCGAAAGCACCCTAAGTGGCACATTATGTTTGCCTGCGGCTTCTACTGAGCGAATATGCAAAACTTTCGCCCCTAAACTTGCCAGTTCTAGCATTTCGGCAAAGGTAACTTGGCTCATTCTGCGCGCGTTAGGTTCAACACGAGGATCTGTAGTATATACGCCGTCAACGTCTGTATAGATCTGGCATTCGTCAGCTTTTATAGCCGCAGCTATTTCCACAGCCGATGTATCGGTGCCGCCGCGTCCAAGCGTTGTAACATTGCCCTCAATATCACGTCCCTGAAACCCAGCAATAATAGCAATACGATTATGCTCAAGCTCATGCTTTAAGCGCGTAGCAGCAACCTCAGCAATACGAGCTTTACCAAACATATTGTCGGTTAGAATATTGACTTGATCGGCTAATAAGCTCACAGCTGAGTGGCCACGTTTGATAATAGCCATAGCAAGCAGTGATACAGAAACCTGCTCTCCGGTGCTAATAAGTACATCTAGTTCACGGCTACTCGGGCGAGTATCAATTTGTTTGGCGAGGTTAATTAAGCGGTTGGTTTCTCCCGACATAGCAGAGAGAACCACAACCACTTGATGTCCTTGTTGTCTGGTTTTAACAACAAGGTCAGCGACCGCTTCAATTCGCTCTATTGAGCCGACCGAAGTGCCACCGAACTTTTGAACAATAAGCGCCACTTAGGCTTAAGTACGCTCAGTTAACCAAGCTATAACGCTATCTAGTGCAGCAGCAAGGTTTTGTGGCTCACTACCACCAGCTTGTGCCATATCTGGACGACCGCCACCTTTACCACCTACTTGACCTGCCATATGGTTAACTAACTCACCGGCTTTTACTTTACCTGTTAAGTCTTTAGTTACACCGGCAATTAGGCTTACTTTGTCGCCACTGGCAACACCGAGGGCAATAACACCTGAGCCAATCTTGTTTTTAAGGTCATCAACCATACCGCGAAGCGCTTTAGATTCAGTACCTTCAACGTTTGCTACAAGTAGCTTAACGCCATTAATTTCAACAATCGAATCAAGTAAAGACGCGCCCGCTGCACTTGCGAGCTTATCGCTAAGTTGTGCAATTTGCTTTTCAAGGCCTTTAGATTTTTCAAGCAACGCAGTTACTTTTTCAAGTACCGATGCGCTATCGCCTTTAACTAAAGCTGCAACATCGCTAAGTTGTTGCTCTTGCTCGCTAACGTACGCTACAGCATCTGCACCAGTTACGGCCTCAATACGGCGAACACCTGCGGCAATACCGCTTTCAGATACAATTTTGAATAAACCAATATCGCCAGCGCGCTCAACGTGAGTACCACCACAAAGCTCAATAGAGTAGTCGCCAATAGTAACTACACGTACTTCGTCATCGTACTTTTCGCCAAACAATGCCATAGCACCTTTCGCTTTAGCATCATCAATAGCCATAAGCTCAGTATTAAGTGCAAAGTTACGACGAATTTCGTCATTAACTACACGCTCAATTTCACGTAGCTCATCTTTAGTAACTGCTTCAAAATGCGAAAAGTCAAAACGTAAACGATCTGGCTGAACAAGTGAGCCTTTTTGGCCTACATGGTCGCCTAATAGTTGGCGTAGTGCTTCGTGTAAAATATGCGTAGCTGTGTGGTTTTTCTTAATGTTGTCGCGGCGCGTATCATCAATAGTTGCGTCAACTTTGTCATTAACACCAATACGGCCTTGTACAGTACCGTGGTGAGCAAAAGCATTACCAAGCTTAGTGGTATTAGTAACATTAAATTCGCCACCAGCAACTGTAATAGTACCCGTGTCACCCGTTTGACCGCCTGATTCAGCGTAAAACGGTGTGCGGTCTAGTACTACAATACCTTGTTGACCATCTTCTAATAACTGAACAGCTTCGCCACCGGCAAAAATTTCAATAACGGTCGCGCTGTAATGTGTGCTGTCGTAACCTTTAAAGTCAGTGTGTTTATCTGATTTTAATTGGTCATTGTAATCAGCACCAAACTTACCCGCTTGTTGCGCTGTTTTACGTTGTACAGCCATGCATTCTTCAAAGCCTTGATGATCAATTGTCATCTGGCGCTCACGCGCAACATCGGCCGTTAAATCAGCTGGAAAACCGTACGTATCGTAAAGTTTAAATACTAAGTCGCCCGGTATAATATCGCCTTTAAGGTCGCTTAAGCTTTCTTCTAAAATAGCTAAGCCACGCTCAAGTGTTTTACCAAACTGTTCTTCTTCAATGCGTAATACTTTTTCAATAATTTCTTGTTGCTTAGCAAGCTCAGGGTACGCTTGACCCATTTGCTCAATTAGCGCAGCAACTAATTTATAGAAAAACGAACCTTGTGCACCTAACTTGTTACCGTGGCGCACAGCACGACGAATAATACGGCGCAGTACATAACCACGACCTTCGTTAGATGGCATAACACCGTCTGAGATTAAAAACGCACACGAACGAATATGATCCGCCACTACGCGTAGTGACTTGTCGTCCATGTCTTGTGCATTAGTAACACTTGCAGCAGCGGCAATTAAGCCTTGGAATAAATCGATTTCGTAGTTTGAATGCACGCCCTGCAAAATAGCAGCAATACGCTCAAGGCCCATTCCCGTATCAACAGATTGCTTAGGTAGAGGCAACATTGTACCGTCGCTTTGACGGTTATATTGCATAAATACAAGGTTCCAAATTTCGATGAAACGGTCGCCGTCTTCCTCAGGAGAGCCCGGAGGTCCGCCCCAAATATGCTCGCCATGGTCATAAAATATTTCAGAACACGGACCACACGGACCAGTATCGCCCATAGACCAAAAGTTGTCTGAGGTCGCAATACGAATAATACGATCCTCAGGTAAGCCAATTTCGTTAGCCCAGTAACCAAACGCTTCTTCATCATCGTGATAAATAGTTACTAAAAGTTTTTCTTTAGGTAGGCTTACTACCTCAGTTAAAAACTCCCATGCAAACTTAATCGCGTCTTGCTTAAAGTAATCACCAAAGCTGAAGTTACCTAACATTTCAAAAAATGTATGGTGGCGAGCAGTGTAGCCTACGTTTTCTAAATCGTTATGCTTACCGCCAGCACGTACACAGCGCTGCGAGCTTGTCGCACGTGTATAAGGG
This sequence comes from Pseudoalteromonas sp. S3431, assembly GCF_000690035.1. Taxonomy (NCBI): domain Bacteria; kingdom Pseudomonadati; phylum Pseudomonadota; class Gammaproteobacteria; order Alteromonadales; family Pseudoalteromonadaceae; genus Pseudoalteromonas; species Pseudoalteromonas sp. S3431. The sequence goes on along the minus strand of NZ_JJNY01000079.1, from coordinate 6,083 downwards.
CGGCTTTCTGCGCCTAAAAATACATCTTTAAATTGCACCATGCCGGCATTGTTAAATAACAACGTGGCATCGTTACCCGGTATAAGCGAGCTAGAAGGTACTATTTGATGTTGCTTGCTGGCAAAAAAGTCTAAAAACTGTTGCCTAATTTGTGCGGTAGTCATGTGCTGCATTTGAAAGTCTCACCTGTATTTACTGTGCTTGCATTGCAAAATTAATTTCATCGTAGCTAAAACCCCGATACATTAAGTAGCGCACGCGCTTAGCTTTATCTTTGTAATCGAGATCTGGCGGTGTATTTGAATATTTTTTATTGTACGCATCCTGCGCAAGCTCAAACCAATCTATTTCAAGCTCTTCAACTACCAATTCAAGTAGCGAACGATCAATCCCTTTGCCCATAGCTTCGCTTTTTATTCGCTTAAGCCCGTGGCATTTAAATATGTGTTTTCTTACAAAGCCTTCACAGTATCGCTGCTCGTTAATAAAATTGTGCTTTTCGCACCAATCAAGCAGCGTTTCAATAAACTCTTCTGTCGCTTCTTTTTGCTGTAATTTGAGCGTTAACTCACGACGCGAATATTCTTGGCGCCCTAGTAACCAAAGTACATAGTTTTTTAGTTTTTGCTTTAATTTATCATCCATTAAGCGTCAAAACGCCCGCTTGTTTCACTACTAAGTGGCTTAACATTAATGTCGTCACTCGGTGGTACAACAGGCATAAAAATGGCTTGATAAGATACAAAAAAGCTAATGTAGCAAATCGGCATTAAAATCAACAGTGGTAAGAACGATAAGAACATCGAAAGCGCCATAAATAATGCGCAAATAAGACCAAAAACGCCAAGTGGCAAAATATTATGATAAAACACCATTAACGACTTTTTCAGCGCCGTTAAAATGCGTGTTTCTTTACTAAAATAAACAAGCGGTACAGCGTAAGCAAACGCCGTTAAATAAATTAGCATTGCCATAAAAAATAAAATTACATTCGCGCCCGAAATACTCTCAAGCATTTGTTCAAGTGCTACGTTTGGATCAAGTCCCGGTTGACTCATAACCGCCACTGCATCGGCAAATAAGCCATTAGCAAGTAACGCCATTAAAATGCCCGCACCCATTTGATAAAGTGCTAAACGCAATAACCCTAAACGATTTCCCTTAGCCGTAAATGGCTTGAGAATATCGGCTAGCATAATTTTTCCGCCCTGCTGCTTACTAAGCACCGCTTGGTAAAACCCTGCGGTTAAAAATGGCGTAGCTAGCGCTGCTACCACTTGCAGTAAAGGTAAAAATAAAGACAGCAGCCCTACAATGCCAATAAATAAATGCATAAAAATAAAGGTTGCTGGCTGGGTTTTAAAAATAAGCCATCCGGCTTTTAACCACTTTAGCCCTGCATCGGCTTTAAAAATTCGTAATTGTGTAGACATACTTACTCTTAATTTAAAACGAAACACGCCAAGTATAACTTGGCGTGAGGGGGTATTAATAGACGAAACGTAATTAAATGATTAAGGTTTTTTAATTTTCTTAATATCTAACATATGCGCGCCATGCTTAATTTTTGTTTCTAGGTACGATTTATTACCCGCAACACCCGCTTTAATGTGTGCATGCGTGCCCACAACCGAGTCAACACTAATACCGGCATCCTTTAATGCATTAAGCTTCTTAGGATTATTGGTCATTAATTTAACGTGGCTTAAATTAAGCGCATTAAGCATTAATACCGCATCCGAAAAGTCACGTAAATCATCAGCAAAGCCTAAGTGATTATTAGCTTCGTAGGTGTTCATCCCTTGCGATTGCAGTACATAAGCGTCAATTTTGTTGTATAAACCAATGCCACGGCCTTCTTGGCGTAAATACAATAAAATACCGCCTTGCTCGTGCATCATTTCAATACATTCATTTAGCTGCTCGCCACAATCACAACGCGATGAGTAAAACACATCACCCGTTAAACACTCAGAATGCATACGAATAAGCGGTACATCTTGCTCTGTATCAGCGTTGTTAAACACCATAGCAATATGTTCTTTACCATCTTTTAAATCAGTAAATGAGATTATTTCTGCAGGGATATCACTATTTCTGCCAACATTAAGCTGGACTCTTGCTCTTACTTGCGCCACGACAAATCCAAATATTTAAATAACTACGACACGACAATAAAGTGATAATATCACAAAATAGGATAAATACACCGTAGTACAAGACTTTTTATGGCAAATATATGGCGACGATAAGCGTTATTTTCAATGACAGTTAGCAATAAATTGATGCAAATAACAGCCAATGTTATTTACGTTGATTTACCTTAATCAGTGACACCTACAGGCGCGTTTGGTATTTTGTATTTTAAACAACGATAGGGATTATTATGAAACGTCAGCAACTCGCTTTATTTATGGGCTTAAGTTTATCTGCTTTAAGCGCAACAACTTTAAGTACTACAGTACTCGCCAGCCAAGTAAGCGATCCTCAAGCGGTATTTAGCCAAGCATATCAAAGCTATTTAGCGGCAGTTAAAGCAGACGAAAACGTACAACAAACAGCCAAACTTGCTTACATATCAGGTAAAGCCGTTTATGGTGAAAGCTCAGATAACACCGCTAACTTAGCTATTAACTACGCTAAAGCTATTAAAGGCTACGGCAATGAGCTAAACGAACAGCGTTTTTCACTTTATAATAAAGCACATGCTATTTTAGCTGCAAATCACGGCAAACAATCAATAGAAACAGTTGATGCACTGCTCGGCCAAGCTAACTACACAACATCGGCTTACAAAGCAGCTAACTTTTTAGAACAAATAATAGATATAGCTAAAACACAAAATAAACCTAAATTTGTAGCCGACATGAAACTAGAAGCGGCATCACTGCTTGCTAAAAAGTTTAGCTCTAAAAAATATCGCGAAGCGAAAAACTACCTAGAAGAAGCCGACGAGTACTACCAAGAAAACTTACCTGAAAACTCACTAGAGCGTATAAAAGCCGATTTTTTAATGGCCTCATTCGCAGAAGGTCGTAAAAAATACAATCAAGCGATTGAAAGGCTAAACCGTATAGTGAATGTATTCGATAGTAACTTAAACTTTGATCACAGCGCAGAGCTAAGCGCTCACTCTAAGCTTATTGGCCTGTACGAAAAACAAGGTAAAAGCGAAGAAGCAACTAAACATTGCCTAGCAATTGCTAAAATGGTGCCATGGAAAGAATCGCAAGAGCAAACGCCGCTTTACCGTGTTAACCCTAAATATCCAGTTAACAAAGCCAGATTTAGTACCGATGGTAGCGTTGTTATGGAGTTTGAGGTAGACGCAGCTGGCTTTGTAAAAAACCCAAAAGTACTTAGCTCTGAAGGCGGCAGCGCATTTGAAAAATCAGCCAAAGCAGCGCTTGAGCAATGGCGTTACGCGCCAAAGTTTGAAAATGGCAAACCCGTTAGCGCTATTTCTCAGGTACAACTCGACTTTAAAATTAATCGCCATTAAAAGCGGCTCATTAAAAAAGGCGCTTTAAGCGCCTTTTTTAATACTAACTAATACAAACCCTACGTAGTTAAAATTCGTAACTTAAACTAATACCGCCATCTGCTCTATTTTCATTGCTGTCACTTGTTTTACCGTAGCCTACATCTAATTCCAGTCTAAAACCGGCATTGTTTAATCCATTAAAGTTATAGCTGTAAGTAAGCCCTATGCCGTTAGTTGTTTCCTCATCAAAAATACTGCCAATTGCGCAGCCTAGCGTATTAGCAAAGTCAGTTGCTATATCATTTGTTGAACTTTCACATTCTTGGTCTGTATCTCTTGCGCCAATAGCGCCCAAAAGCGCGCCAAATGCATGCTTTTTATTATCGCTTACTGCTTGTTCAAAACCTGCTGAAAATCCATCATCAAGGCCTATTTTATAGTTTGCATACCAACGTTGTTGATTCTCATTAGCCGATAAAGACACTTCTGGAATAACTAAGTAAGGATAGCCACCCCCAATCGAAAAACTAACATCGTTAGCAAAAGTAGAACAAGAAGCGATAGATAAAGTGAGTAGTAATATTTTTGTTTTCATAAAATTCCCTTTGAGTAAGCACCAAATGTACCTAGTTTAGTTCCTTTTCACAATGTAACAAAAGTCCTAACCGTGCTTTTTGTGATTTTAAAACTTCCTGTTGCGATTAAAGCTGGCTTCTCTTCCTAGCTAGAAGTTTCAGTAGTACGCTGATTTTAATATGGTTATTCTCCATACATAGGCGATAACGCAAGAGCAGTTGCCGAACCGACTAGGTTACACACCTCTCGCCGCGATTAAATACTCCTTAGATAGAACAAATTTTAATCCTGAAAGACCAATAAACTCTAAACCACATTAACTGTATTTAATTTAAAAAAGACTTTAGTAGAGCAATAATAAATACAGATAATGCATGTAAATAATCATAATTTATGGTGAAATTAGCTTAATTGATAAAAGGTACCCACGGAGCTTTCATGACTATTTTAGTAACCGGTGGCGCAGGCTATATTGGCTCGCACACTGTTTTAGAACTTTTACAGCAAGGTAATGATGTTGTTGTTATTGATAATTTGAGCAATTCATCGCAAGAATCTCTTGCTCGTGTTAAAAAAATCACAGGTAAAGATACTACCTTTTACCAAGGTGATATTCTCGATAAAGCTTTTTTAGATTCAGTGTTTGCTAAACACTCTATTGATAGCGTTATACATTTTGCAGGCTTGAAATCGGTTGGTGAATCAGTGGCTAAACCAATTGAATACTACCAAAATAATGTACAAGGTACGTTAACGCTTGTTGATGCAATGCGCGAAGCTGGTGTATTTAAATTAGTATTTAGTTCATCAGCTACCGTTTATGGTGACCCTGCTAGTTTACCAATTAAAGAAGACTTCCCTGTGGGCGGTACTACAAACCCTTACGGCACATCTAAGCTGATGGTTGAAATGATGCTGCAAGATATCGCTAAATCAGACGAGCGTTTTGCGTTTGCTATTTTGCGTTACTTTAACCCTGTTGGCGCACATGAATCGGGCCTAATTGGTGAAGATCCTAACGGTATCCCAAATAATCTTTTACCGTTTATTGCACAGGTTGCTGTGGGTAAATTAAAGCAACTTGCTGTATTTGGCGATGACTACGACACAGTTGACGGTACAGGTGTGCGCGACTATATACACGTTGTAGATTTAGCAATTGGCCATTTAAAAGCGCTTGATAAAATTGCCAGCAGCACGGGTGCATTAGTTTATAACCTGGGTACTGGTAACGGGTATTCTGTACTGCAAATGGTTAATGCATTTATTAAAGCCAGCGATCAGGCTGTGCCATATCAGGTTTCACCTCGCCGCCCAGGCGATATAGCCGCCTGTTATGCAGCACCAGAAAAAGCACTAAATGAACTTGGTTGGGAAGCGGTGCGTGGCATTGATGAAATGATGCAAGATACATGGCGTTGGCAGTCAAATAACCCCAACGGTTATAAAGGTTAAGTAAAAAGTAATTTATAAGCTTTGCCTGTTGCACCAGCAGGTAAAGCGCCCTTTACACTCTATATAAATAAATTATCTAAAACGCTATTGCACAAAAAAAAGAGAATAAAGGTAAGTGAGAAGACACCAAAGCATGAGATTACGAGCGTTGCTCGTCACGCCAGCAAGCTGTGCGTCTACACGTAAATCAAACCACACTGTAAAACTTTGGCTGTAGGCGTAGAGCTTGCTCACGCGAAAAGCGCAGCTTTTAATATCTACAACTGATAGCTAAGCTACTCTTTATGAATAAATCATTTAAATAAATTACGAGCGTTGCTCGTCACGCCAGCAAGCTGTGCGTCTACACGTAAATCAAACCACACTGTAAAACTTTGGCTGTAGCCGTGGAGCTTGCTCACGCGAAAAGCGCAGCTTTTAATACCTACAACTGATAGCTAAGCTACTCTTTATGAATAAATCATTTAAATAAATTACGAGCGTTGCTCGTCACGCCAGCAAGCTGCGCGTCTACACGTAAATCAAACCACACTGTAAAACTTTGCCGGTAGGCGTAGAGCTTGCTCAC
>NZ_JJNY01000078.1:0-28788 GCF_000690035.1 Pseudoalteromonas sp. S3431 | reverse complement strand
TGAAAGGTCAACAGGCCCTAGTAAAAGAAATTTACTATTAAACGCGAAACTATACATATGATTATTGTAATTAAATAAAATTGTAACAGTCTTTCGAGGTGACTAATAAGCATTAATCACCTCGTTTTAGCTACTTTAAAGTTGCCATGCATAGCTAACTTTTGTAAAAAACGTACGCTGATCTCGTTCAATATTTTTAAGTGAATCGTCTTGGTATCCTCTATCTGAATACCCTAAATAAAATAATGTTTGTGCGTTAATTTTATATGAGTAAACAAGCTGACTACCATAATCCTTATTAGTTTGACTAACCTGATAAAAGTAAGCTTTTTCGTTACGATCTATATCTTCAAATTGTAAAATTAACTTAAGTATTGAACGCATACTGAATTTATAATGAAGCCTAAAATCAACCAAGTTCGCTGTAAATACACGATCCCCTTGTGGGTTGTCTAATTGGCTGTAATTATGTTTCACATCAAGCTGCCAGTGGTCGTTAATATCCCATATTACTTGAGTTTGGGTATCAAACACATCGCCAATCTGCTCATTCGCATAATCAATTCGGCTAGCGTATTCAAGATATAACGAAAGCTTTAAATCTTTAGTAGGTTTGAACCCAGTGTAAATATATCCAATATTTTGATTATAAAAATTATCGTTATAATTTTCATAACGGTGCACTAAACCAATTTCAAAAATGGATTGTTTTTGACCTTTGAAGCTTAAAAAACCTTCGTATTCTTCTTCAAGTAAGTCGCCATTTTGCGCCCACGTTTTATCCCAGTCAGCTTCATATGACCATGAGGTAAGTAAATCTGACTCATCTCTGTACCATGTTTGTCCGCCACCAAAGCCTACTTTTTCATAATCGACTTTAGCTTGATAACCTAAATCAGTGCGGTAATCCTGCCCAATATTTTCATAAGAGGCGAACAATTTGTAATCACGTTTATCGCGGGTAAGTTCTAAGGCATAAGCTTCATCTGACTGAGTTTCAGATAAGTTATAGTTTTCAATTAAAAACGCCGAGTTGCGAGTATCAGCCGTCGATACTTGATACAAAAGAGTATCCGATTGATTAAACCAATAACTACCATCAACTGACAATACTGTATTATGGTAGCTATCACTTTCTCTATGTGTGCTTGAAAGTCCAATAGTACCTTGCTGACCAATATCATATTGATAACGCCCAGCCACCGCATTCGTTTTTTCGTTTAAGCTTGCAAAGCCAGAGCCCTGATTCGTTGGCAGTAAAATATTACTGTTGTCGTCGTCAGCCAGCATTAAAGCATAACTATGATTGCCTGTTTTACCCGTTAATTTTGCGCCTAAATTAGGCTCTGCAATTGTACGCGTGTATAAAAGTTCAAATAAGCTGCTTTTAAAGTAAGAAGCACCATCTAAAAAGAAAGGACGCTTTTCAGCGTAATAAATAGAGAAGGTTGTATTTACATCAAGTTCTAAAGAGTCTGTTTCTACTTGCGAGAAATCAGGGTTAATTGTTGCGTTTAAAACAGCGTCTTTTGTTAAACCCCAGCGTAAATCTAAACCCATCTCGGTGTCTATATCGCCATTATTCCAATCACCCGGTAATTCAGGTTTGTTATCGTTACGAAGTGCCGTCAACGTGGGTGTTAATTGAATATTTTTACTTGATTCAATGTCACTAAAGCCAACTAACTTATCAAACTGACAAAGACTGCATTTCACATTTCTGTCAAAGCCCATGTTTGATAGCTGATATAATACATCTCGTTGATAGTTTCTCATTACAGAAAAACCCCACGTTAGCTCATTTTTATTTTCAGGAAAACGCAGTGCTTTAAAAGGAATACGCATTTCAACAACATAACCTTTCTCGTTAATTTGTCCTGCGCTATCCCAAATAGCATTCCATGAAGTATCAGAGCTCCAACCATCGGTATCGGTCATTCGTATATCGCCTTGCGCGCCCAGCGGGTTCACATGGAATTCATAGCCACTGCGTTCATCATTAAATGTATCAATAACAAGAATAACTACGTCGTCTTCCCAGAGCGTATCACGATCACGAAGTGATGCACGAATTTGCGTAGGGTCTGGGTCTTGTGCAACATAGGCAACATATAAGTTTGTGCCATCTTCATAGATAAAGGCATCAGTTTTTACAGGAGGAGTGCCTTTTTCATTAGGCTCGTCTTGGTAGAGTAAGGAAACACGTGTCGCATCTTTCCAATGCGCTTCATCCATAACACCATCAACGGTGATATTTAAATCAATGCGGGATAAGGATACTTGCTGTTTTTCAGCGGCTACATCTAGGCTGGATAGTAATAAAGAAAAACTTGAAAGTATAAAAATAATTTTTTTTATTATGGTTATAAAGAGCTGCATAAACATCCATTTAGACTTACTTTACTCGTTGTGAGTAATTTATAAGAGGAATTGTAATTTAAGCGAGTACATTTGTTAATACCTTGCAAAGATTATTATGCTAAATATTAACGAATTAATAATAAAGGACTAATTTTCAAATGATAATTAAGTTTCGAGTAACTTAAGTTTGTTGTCTATACCATTCCATACGTCAGCATCTTCTGGTGCAGGTTTTACTTGTGTAATACGTGGCCATACAAGCGCAAGTTCTGCATTTAACTCAGTAAACTCTTTTTGAGATTCTGGTAATTCATCTTCTTGATATATAGCATCAGCTGAACACTCAGGTACACATAAGCCACAATCAATACAATCAATTGGGCTAATAGCTAAAAAATTAGGGCCTTCAAAAAATGCATCTGCTGGGCACACTGATACGCAATCGGTGTACTTACACTTTATACAATTTTCAGTAACGACAAACGCCATAATACTTTAACACCTACTATTTTAAACAACAGCTGTGGATCATACCCATCCATCCCAAAAATACAATAAATAAGTGCCATATCAGGCTATTTTAACGTAAAATACGCGCCTTATGTTTGCACACTCTTTGTGCCCTGCATCCCCTTATTGTGAGCGGTAGATAAAACCCCGCTATGACACCTAAAAGAGATATAAATGATACGTTTAACCGAAATAAAGCTGCCACTTGATCATGACGAAGATGCAATTGGTCAAGCAATTGTAAATAAACTTAAAATCCAACCTGAACAATTGCACAGTTTTAATGTGTTTAAACGTGGTTATGATGCACGTAAAAAATCAGCTATTTTACTTATTTATACACTCGATATAGAAGTTGATAACGAAGCCGATCTACTCACCGAATTCGAAAAAGACCAACATGTAAAAATAGCGCCAGACACAAGTTATAAATTTGTAGCACAAGCCAGCGAAAATATAACAGAGCGTCCTGTCGTGATTGGTTTTGGCCCTTGTGGTTTATTTGCAGGTTTATTACTTGCCCAAATGGGCTTTAAACCCATTATTTTAGAGCGCGGTAAAGAAGTACGTGAACGTACAAAAGACACGTTTGGCTTTTGGCGTAAACGCACACTTAATACAGAATCAAATGTACAATTTGGTGAAGGTGGCGCAGGTACATTCTCAGACGGTAAGTTATACAGCCAAGTAAAAGATCCAAAGCATTATGGCCGAAAAGTCATTACTGAATTTGTAGAAGCAGGCGCACCCGATGAAATTTTATACGTAAGTAAGCCACACATTGGTACGTTTAAACTTGTCACCATGATTGAAAAAATGCGCGCTCGTATAATAGAGCTTGGCGGCGAAATTCGCTTTAGCACACGTGTTGACGATATTCATTTAGACGACGGGCAAGTAACAGGTTTAACGCTTTCAAATGGCGAGCAACTAAACACTCGACATGTTGTATTAGCCGTTGGCCACAGCGCACGCGACACGTTTGATATGATCCACAAAAAAGGCATTTATGTTGAAGCAAAGCCATTTTCAGTCGGTTTTAGAATCGAACATAAACAATCAATGATCGATGAATGTCGTTTTGGCACAAATGCGGGAAACCCAATTTTGGGCTCTGCCGATTATAAACTTGTTCATCACTGTGACAATGGCCGCACCGTTTACAGCTTTTGTATGTGCCCAGGTGGCACAGTAGTCGCTGCAACCTCTGAAGAAGGTCGCGTTGTTACCAATGGTATGAGCCAATATTCACGAAGTGAGCGCAACGCTAACAGCGCTATTGTGGTAGGTATATCACCAGAGCAAGACTTCCCTGGTAATCCACTTGCTGGAATAGACTTACAACGCAAACTTGAAGAGCAAGCGTATGAGCTTGGTGGTAGCAACTACGATGCACCAGCACAGTTAATTGGAGATTTCTTAAAAGGTAAATCATCTGCAGACTTAGGTGAAGTACAACCCTCTTACACACCTGGTATTAAGTTAACTGATTTGAGTAAAGTGTTACCACAATTTGCAATTGATGCTCTTCGCGAAGCGATACCTGCGTTTAATAAACAAATTCGTGGTTTTTCAACTAACGACGGCTTATTAACCGGTGTTGAAACACGTACTTCGTCGCCTATTAGTATTAAGCGCGATAAAACATTCCAAAGTATCAACACTAAAGGGCTTTACCCTGCAGGTGAAGGTGCAGGTTACGCTGGCGGTATTTTATCAGCGGGTATTGATGGAATTAAAGCAGCTGAAGCGGTCGCACTGTCTATGCTAGAAAACGATTAAACCTGACGCTAACGTTGTTAAAAATTTCCTATTTAGAACACTATAAGTATTAACACTAAAATTTAGGCACAAAAAAGCCTGAGTAAACTCAGGCTTTTTAAACTTAAGGGCGTTAACTATGACTTTTTAAGTGACAGTTTTTCGCCTTTTAAGCTTTTACGAACGCTTGAAATACGTGAGCGATTAACAGCTCTCGCTTCACCGGTTGCCTGTCCTGATAACTTGTTAGAACGTGTACGGCGTAAATGCGCTGGTTTTTTACCAATTTTATCAATTAGTACTTCACGATTACTTACTTCGTAACCTTCTAAATATACACGTTTGATTTTTTGGCCGATTAGCGTTTCAATTTCAAACAAAGTGTTTTCTTCTTCACGGCTAACAAATGAGATTGCTTGACCTTGGCGACCAGCTCGACCTGTACGGCCAATACGGTGAACGTAATCTTCTGCAAGCCATGGTAAATCAATATTAATTACACGAGGTAAACCATCAATATCTATACCGCGAGCAGCCACTTCTGTAGCCACTAATACGCGCACTTTACCTTCTTTAAATTCACGAAGTGCACGACGACGGTTACCTTGAGATTTGTCACCGTGGCAAACGCCCGCCGGAATACCATCAAGGTTAAGCTCTTTTACAAGCTCGTCAGCCGTTTCTTTCATGTTTACAAATACAAGCACTTGTTGCCAGTTTTTCTTACCAATCAATTCAGAAAGTAGCTCTTGCTTACGACGTTCTTCAACAGGGTAAACAACATGCTCAACAGTGCTTGCTGTACTGTTAGTTTGATCAACACGTACTATTTCAGCTTGTTTTAATACCTTAGATGCAAACTGTTTAATTGCTGCAGGGAATGTAGCTGAGAACAGTAAAATCTGGCGCTCTTCTGCACAGCTTTTAATAACGTTTTGCATATCTTCAATAAAGCCCATATCAAGCATACGGTCAGCTTCATCAAGAACAAGGTGCTTAACACTTGCAAGGCTTAAGTTACCTAAACGAATATGATCAAATAAACGACCTGGTGTAGCAACAACAATATCTACACCTTCTTTTAAAGCGTTTGCTTGGCCGGCGGTACTAACACCACCAAATAAACTAACGACTTTAAGCGATGTATGCTTTGCAAAATCTCTGAAGTTATTTGCAATTTGTTCTGCAAGTTCACGCGTTGGCGCAAGTACTAATGCATGAGGTGCATTCGTTGTGCTGAGTTCAGACTCAACCAATTTTTGGATGATAGGTAAAGCAAACGCGGCAGTTTTGCCGGTACCAGTTTGTGCACTGGCTAAAACGTCTTTACCTTTACGAACAGCAGGGATTGCTGCGCGCTGAATGGGCGTAAGAGTGTGATAGTTAAGTTCGTCCAACGCCTGGATGATTTCAGGAGCGAAACTAAAAGATTTAAAATTCATGCTGTATAACCTACGGCCACATTATCAAGGGTCGCAAATTATACAGCAAAAACGAGTCAACAGTTAGTCATTACTTCTATTTTAACGCGTTTAATCTGCTTTATAGCGCTTAAATATTAAAGAGGTGTTAATACCACCAAACGCAAAATTATTACTCATTACGTAATCGGTATTAATCTCACGACCTTGGTGTGTTATGTAATCAAGCAGAGCACATTCGTCATCAACGTTGTCTAAATTAATTGTTGGTGCAAACCAGTTATCAGCCATCATATTAATGCTTGCCCAAGCTTCTATTGCACCACAAGCACCTAAAGTATGTCCCAAATAACTTTTTAACGAGCTAATAGGTTTATTGCCAAGTGCGTTAAACGTTGCATGAGATTCGGCAATATCGCCTCTGTCTGTCGATGTACCATGCGCATTTACGTAACCAATTTCTTCTGGTTTTAGATTGGCATCTTGCAGTGCCATTTCAATCGCTAGTTGCATTGTTTTTGATGTAGGTTGAGTAACATGTTCACCGTCAGAATTGCAACCAAAGCCAACCACCTCTGCTAATATTGTCGCCCCGCGTGCTTTGGCATGCTCGTATTCTTCTAAAATAAGTGTACCCGCGCCTTCGCCTATCACTAAGCCATCACGATTTGCATCAAAAGGACGAGGTGTTTTTTTTGGTGTTTCATTTTTTGTAGATGTCGCGTAAAGGGTATCAAATACTGCAGCCTCTGTGATACACAACTCCTCTGCACCACCAGCAACCATTATTTTTTGTCGGCCAAACTTAATTGCCTCATAGGCATAGCCTATACCTTGAGAGCCCGATGTACACGCTGAGCTTGTTGTTATAACGCGCCCTTTTAAACCAAAGAATACACCAACATTTACAGGGGCGGTATGCGCCATCATTTTAATGTAACTGGTTGCTGTTACACCCGACATCGAACCCGTTTCCATCATATTTGCAAAGGCGAGTAAAGGCGCAGTAGAACCCGTTGATGAGCCATATGCGATGCCCGTAGAGCCATCTGTTAGGCTTTCGTGTTCAAGTAGCTTTGCTTGTTCAAGTGCACACTCAGTAGCGCGAGTTGACATAAGTGACACTCGCCCCATTGAACGTACTTGTTTGCGCTTATAGTGACTTGGTCGCTCAAAGTGGTTAACTGGTGCTGCTAGACGAGTATTGAGTTCGTCGGCCATATCCCACTCTGGCATAGTAACAACTGCATTTTCACCTTTAATTAAGGCTTGTTTAAATTCAGACCAATCATCACCCAATGCAGTGACCACTGACATACCGGTTACGACAACGCGTTTCATCAAACCATGCCACCATTAACAGAAATTACTTGGCGTGTAATATATGCTGCGTCATCAGACATTAAAAAAGCGACTGTTCCTGCAACTTCTTTAACGCTCCCCATGCGCTTGAGGGGGATCATTTTCATCATTTCATCAATAGGTAATTCGTCAGTCATCGCCGTTTCTATCAAACCAGGTGCTACACAATTAACTGTAATTTTGCGTTTTGCCAATTCTAATGCAAGTGCTTTAGTGGCCCCAATAATACCGGCTTTTGCTGCACTATAATTTACCTGCCCTCGGTTACCTGCAATACCTGATACCGACGACATTGTAATTATACGCCCACCTTTGCGGCTTTGTACCATAGGCATTACAGTTGGGTGTACTACATTATAAAACCCATCAAGGCCTGTGCGTATAACACAATCCCAATCTTCCCCTTGCATGGCCGGAAATGCCATATCGTTAGTAATACCTGCATTACATACCACGCCATAATAAGCGCCATGCTGAGCTATATCTTGCTCTATTTGTGCCTTTGCCAGCTCTCTATCGCATACATCAAATTGCAGTAAGCTGGTCGTTCTACCTAAGTTATTAATTTCATCGCATGTTGCTTGAGCCTGCTCAACACCCGATCTGCAATGCACTGCAATATCAAACCCTTGCTCAGCAAGTTTTAACGCAATAGCTTTACCAATACCACGGCTTGAACCTGTAACTAAAATTCTTTTTATCATTGATTTTCTCTTATAAATTCCAGCGGATTTTCAGGCTGAAATACATTAATTTTTGCTTGGCAAAGTAAGGTTTCACACAAGAGTATTTGGCATTCAAATACACTCAAACCTGATTCTTCTTGATATAGCTTTTTCACTTCAATAGTCAGCTTACTGCCGTTTTTAAAACACGGTAGATAAGTTTGATATTTTCGCGTACCAATTAAAAAACCAATTTTTACAGGTTTATTTTCATCATTCGCCAACGCGCCAGCGTAAGCGGCAATAGACTGCGCCATATACTCAACGCCAATATAGCTAGGTACACCATTAATCGCAGGACTAAAAAAAGGGCTTTGCTCAGTGATAGTAATAATGCATTGTGCTTCATCTTCGCTATACGCTAAAAGGCTGTCGATTAAAATCATAGGCGCGTCGTGCGGGACCACTTTCTCAATAGGGTAATTAGTCAACATTAACTCCCAATATTAAGCTGGCATTATTACCGCCAAATGCAAATGAATTAGATAAGCAGTATTTAAGAGCGGGCTTAAACGCTTGTTTTATTATTTTTATATCAGCCAAATCACCGTCTTCTTTAATTGCGTTATATGGCAGTATATGTTGGCCGCTGTCTTTTAATAATAACCAACATATACCGGCTTCAATGGCGCCTGCAGCACCTAAAGTATGTCCTGTTAAATGCTTACTTGAGCTAAGCGGGGTATTGTTGCCAAACACGCGATTAATTGCAAGTGCTTCCATTTCGTCATTTTTGAAGGTGGCCGTACCATGGGCATTAATATAGTCAATATCACCAGAGGATAACTTTGCACTTTTTAATGCTTTTTCCATTGATTCTTGAGCACCCATTCCATTAGGATCAGGTGCAGACATATGATGAGCATCAGAACTTTCCCCACTGCCTACTAGCATATTGCCGTTATTTGTTATTGGTGTATTTTTAGTCATTACAAATAAAGCTGCCCCCTCACCAATATTAATGCCGTCTCTATTGCTAGAAAAAGGCTGACATAAACCTGAGCTTAAAGAGGCTAGCGAATCAAAGCCATTGATTGTTAATTGACACAAACTATCTGCACCACCACAAATTACTACATCAGCTAAATCAGCATTTAACAACGCACGCGCACTAATTAGCGCTTTTGCACTTGAGGTACACGCTGTGGAAATACTGTAACAAGGCCCTAATGCACCTATTTTATATGCAATGTAATGAGCGGGTGTAGCTAACTCTTGATCACTGTAACTAAAGTCATCAGGCCAGAGCTTTGTACTTTCATAGCTTTTACGCGCTCTTTCACCATCATGAATACCTGATGTACTAGTACCCATTACAATTGCAATACGCGACCTATCAATATGCGAAAGTTTATCTAAGGTTGGCTTAATCTGTTCTAAAGCTAGATCAATAAATGTATTGATACGTTTATTATTTGATAAAGCAATAGATTGAACTTGCCCTACATACAGCGGGGCTTGCTCAGCACTTAGACTTTTATTTAAAGTTAATAAAGGAGTTGCAGGGTTATATTTATTTAAGCTAGTTGTGGTTGCATCTTGGCCTATGCCCATCGCACTCACAATGCCTAAATCATTCAGCCAATATGTCACTGTTCTACCTTTTTAAATGTTATTTGATACTGATGTAAAATATTGTTCAACGTTGTCGACTCATCACTATAGTCAATGGTGATAAATGTACCCTCATCGTTAAATACCTCCCGATTAGAGCCAACCTGCTCTATTAAAGCACCCTCTAACTGCTTTTGTAAAAATGCTACTGGCCAATGTACTAATGCAATATCCGCCAAAATATAGTGAGGGTCTATCCCTTCTACCGCCAACATCTTTCTTGTTTTTACTGGGCCATTTAAAGGTTTTTCTAGCTCCATAATTGGAAAGCCTTGCACTGTCATTAACAATAACTTAATTGCACCTTTGCCATTTATAGCTAATTGAGCAAATACAGTGTGTGTGTTTTGCTGATTCGTAATATACAAAACATGCTGCCAAGACTGACCAAACATTTGTGTTGGGACGCTATTAATATTTAATTGGATATTAGGCGATAGATACACTTTATTTTTAGATGCTGTTAAACTCGTACATGCACTCAATACAGCAAATATAAATACAATACCCACCGCATACTTAATTAATTTTGACATAACTGAGCCAACACATTTAAACGACGTTCACTTTGCGCAACAAATGGATTATTAGTATCCCATGCATAGCCCGCTAAAATAGCACTGATCATTTCTCGTACTTGGGTATTTTGTTCAGAGTAAAATATTACATCCTGAAAACGCGTATCGTACCACCCTGTTACAAATGTTCTAAAACAATCGACTCCAGCTTGTAATGGCTGTGCGTAATGGGTGTCAAAATCAACGTTCTCATCTTTTAAATAGCGATCAACAAGTGGGGCAATTAAATTTGCTGATTTAAGTGCAATTGTTACACCTGATGAAAATACAGGGTCTAAAAACTCCCCCGCATTACCCAATAAAGCAAAGTGCTTACCATATAACTTACTCACATTTGCCGAGTAACCTTTAATATTCCTTGCAGGAGTTAATAACTGACGTTGTGCCAACAGTGTTTTTAAATAAGGGTCTTGCTCTATAAATTGATTTAGCACATCGCTAGATTCGTCGTTATTAAAACGCTCCGACTGCGCCACAACCCCAATACTCGCAGTACCATCACTAAAGGGAATAAGCCAATACCACACATCAGAATATTGAGGATGTACGGTAATCAAAATTTTATTGCGATCGAAGTTTTTATCACTAATATTGTCTTTAAAGTGGCTAAAGTAAGCGCTGCGTACAGGAAAGTGAGAGGGAAGCTCTAAATCTAACAATTTTGGTAATACACGCCCAAAGCCACTTGCGTCCAATACAAACCGAGCATTAACGCGGTAAGCTTGCTGCTGCTCGTTGTGCACAAGTAACGACGCACCATTTAATTCGTCATTATAATCGACTACAGTGTGTTGATATCGAATTTCTACGCCTTGGTCTTGTGCTTTGTCTGCTAATAACTTGTCAAAGTCGGCTCTTTTTACTTGGTACGTAGTGCCTGGGCCTTGAGTAAATTTTTCGGTGAAGTTTATAGTTGTATTTTGCCCCGCCCGATGAAAAGCAGCACCATCTTTAAATTGAAAACCTAAAGACGCTGCATTGTCATGTACTGAATCAATTAAAGCTGCCTCTTCTAAGTAGGCCATGCATTGCGGTAATAAGCTTTCACCAATTGAAAAACGCGGAAACACCTGTTGCTCAAGTACAAGTACCCGCCAACCTTTTTGAACTAACAGGCTACTAGCCAGAGCGCCTGATGGACCCGCGCCAATAACAACAACATCGTACTGCTCAAGGTTATTCAATTTATTGTTCCTTTTGAGGCTTTAAAACACTTAGCGGTGATAAAAAATAAATAGCTAAGATCCCGACCATTACACTCAGCCCAAAGCTAAAAATAGCAGGGGTTTCAGAGGCACTCAGCATGCCAAATACCCACATTGATGACGCTGCAGATAAACTAATCGCCAGTACATTTTTGGGCTCTAACTTATTTATTTGATAAAAAACGAGGTAATCAATTGCTAAAGCAATAACAAGTAATGCACCGAGCAAATTAAATAACGACAAGCTACCTTGAATTACGTTACATATCCAGAGCATGCTCAACACCACAACAGATAAAATGGTTACTTGCAGAAGCGCTATCTTAATCGTAAACCGCCAGCTAAATAGCAGCCAGCTGATCAGACCCGCGAGCACCAAGCTTAATAGCAAATATTCGCGGTAGTCACTTAATAAAGCACTAATTTGTTGAGGTTTGTTATAAATATAAACACCTTTGCTTTTTTCAACTTCATTAATTAATTGATCAGATGAAATACCCGAAATAGACATCCATGTTATCGATTGACTTGGCTCAACAACCATTTGAGAAAGTAGTAACGGTTTAAATGTACTCGCGACGAGTGTTTCATAAGTGATTAACGGTGATTTTGTGCTTTCTAGTGCTTGCCCTGTAATGCGCTCTGCAATATCCAAAGTCCCTTTGTTTTTAGCCTGTTCAAACACAGCCTGATTATCGCCCTGTCTTTGTAAACTAGGCAACCAATGGCTAATGCTATTATGTTTAAAATTTGGGTTTAGTTGGGTTAAGCGTTTTAAAAATTGTTCTTGTTTTTGTAAAAGCGCTTCGTCGCTATTTGCAAACATAAAAACAATTTGGCTGTTCCATTGTCCAAGTAATAACAAATGCTTTTTTTCGTTTAGCATTAAGTGATCGGAGCTTGCATTTAATAGCTTTACATCATCATTAAAGCTAATTGGTTTAATTAAAAATAACGCACTGATAAAGGCCAGTAATGTAATAAGTATTGGTGTTTTTAGGTGGTTACAATATTCAAAAACATTGATGAGTTTTTTACTCATTAATAAACTCGAAGGCGATAACGTGAGCGTAGATTGCCACAATGGCAAAACTAACACGGTAAATAGCCATGCACTCACCAAACCGGCAATAACAAACACCCCAACTTGAGACAATAACGTCAGTGGCGCACCGAGTAAGCAGCAATAACCCAGAGTAGTCGTAATAAGAGACAGTAAAAGCGCAGATTGTGTCCCTTTGCTGTAGCCTTTTTCATGCTCTTTTTTGGCTAAATCAGTCATGCCATGAAATGCATAATCAATGGCAATACCAATCAAGGTAACTGCAAAAACAAGCGTTAATAAATGAATAGTATTAAATAGCAACACCATAGCGATAGCGCCACCAGTAAGTGCGCTCAGTACGGTAAAGCTTGCTAATAAAATACTGTTTAAACGCCTAAATACCCAAAATACCATAACAATAAGGGCTAATAAGCTAATGCCACCAAACAAGCTCATCTCGTATTTAGCTTGTTTAGCATTTTCAGCCGTATGAAATAGCACACCGGAGTATGTAATGCTTAAATCAGGGTAGGTTTTATTAAGTATATTGATCTGTTTAATTATCGCGTCAGCTAAATCAATTGATTTATTAACCCCTAAATTTTCAGGCGCTAAGTTTGCCAAAATGATACGGTATTCAACGCCTTTTAAACGTCGAGTTAAACGGCCTTGTTCAAGCGTAAACAATTGGCTTTGTTTTAAGTTATCTTCTATAAATGCCGCTAAGCTCAAACTTGTATCTTTGCTTAAGGTAGCACTTACAAATGGGTTGCCTAACTGATTTAATTGCGCAAGGTAATAATGTTCAAACGTTGTTTTGTTGCTTAATGTTTGTTTGTAAGTATCACTTAATAACGCATGTTTGAAAGGTGAGAATGTTTGCGCTAAATCGTTAACGGACGGAAAGTTAAATGTGCTTTTAATTGCATTATCGTCGAGCCATTTTTGGAAATCATCAAATGCTTTATTTTTATTATTTCCTGCAAACGAGAACATAACACGGTTAGCATTTTGTTGAAAAAAAACATCTTCCGCATAGGCAATTTGAGAGTGTGACTTTGGCAACAAGCTAAACATATCGGCGCTAAACGTTGGTTTAGACAGCCAAAAAGCTGCAGCAAAAAGTAAAATTAAACTGCTAAACCACCCTACAATAACGGTAATTCGTTTTGTCACTGCACTATTCCCTTAATTAACCACTGCATTATTTAAAAGCATAATTTTATTTGGGATAAGTAAACTCAATTTTTGTGTTATTTCCTGAGTGCTCATTTAGTGTAATACTGCTCACTTGCTTAGCAGTATTACATAAAATAAAATCACTAAATAATTGCTGTAGCATCGCTTCTTTTGGTGTTAACTGTGTGCAACCGTCTTGCATTTTAACAATGTCAAAACGTGTTTCCAGTGCACTCATATTTACGCTAAGTAAGTCACTCAGTAATCCTACAAATTGCTCGCTACCGGGTTGTGGTATTAACTCACCATTGGCATTTTGTGCAAGCACTTTGCCGTTTTCTATTATGAGCATACTCTCAACAGGCATTTTCACTTGCCAAATTAGTTTTTCGTCAATTAACGAAAAAACACCCGACGAAATAAAAGGCTTAGCAAATCCATTAAATTGCTTATATTGCTTAAACTCACCTTTAATAGCTGCTGCATTTACTACAGAGCAAAACAGCAAAAAGCTAATGGCAATGCTCAATGTAAAACATTTTAAAAAATTCATTTAATCGCCTATAAAATAAAAATTTAATTCAAAACTGCTTTTAACTTATTAAATAAAATAGCGGGTGATTCAAATTGCATTTCTTTGGAGCTAATCTCAACCGCAACTTGCGTGGTTGAGGCTTTAGTAAGGCGCTTATTAGTTAGCGAGTCAGTGATTACGTAGTCAATCCGTAGTCGATTCTCGAATTCTTTTAAATAAGCCGCTACTTTAATTTTTTGAGTAAATACCGCTGAGGCAATATACTTTATTTGCATATCAACAATAGGCCACGCGTAGCCCGACTCATGCATTTGTGGGTAATCGTAATCAAATAAACGCAGTAACTCACAGCGCGCTACTTCTAAATAACGTGGGTAATTACCATGCCATACAACATTCATTGGGTCGCAGTCATGAAATGGAATTTCAATTTCTACCACGTGCGTTAATAATGCACCTTTACTATTCATACAACGCCCAACGTTTAGTTTGAATATACCCTATTGTTTGCCTTAGCACGGCTTCCATTGGTCTATCCTCTGTGAGGTTTTCAAAGTAATCAGTTATATCGGTATACATGTTTTGCATATCTTGCGTTAAAGTCGAAAACTCAAGATCGCCTTGCTTAATACGTAATCTAACACCTTGAATACTGGCTAATAACGTACTTGCTAACACTTGTTCTGTTAGCTGTAAAATACGTAAACAATCGCGTGACGCAATAGTCCCCATACTCACTTTATCTTGATTATGGCACTCTGTAGAGCGAGAAAAAACGCTGGCCGGCATGGTTAATTTCAATGCTTCAGCAGTGTAAGCACTACAGCCAATTTGAACCGCTTTAAAACCATGATTAATATAACGGCGCTCTGGTGCACTATCAGACAAGTTTGAAGGTAGGCCGTTGTTGTACTTAGTATCAACCAAAGAAGCAATTTGTCTGTCTGCTAAATCAGCAAGGTTTGCAACGGCTGTTTTCATGCTATCCATTGCCATTGCAATGTGGCCACCGTAAAAATGCCCGCCGTGCAATACATGCTCACCTTGGCCGTCAATTATTGGGTTATCGTTTGCTGAGTTAAGCTCGTTTTCTATCATGTGCCTAAAAAACGGCAGACTGTCTTGCAGCACACCAATAACATGGGGTGCACAACGGATTGAATACCTATCTTGAAGTCTGTCTGCATTACGAGGGTGATCGTGATGGTTTAAATCTTCTCTTATCCAACGCGCAATTTGTTGCTGCCCTGGGTGCGGCTTTACTGAAAATAATATTTCATCAAAATGATGGCTATTTCCTTTAAGTGCTAAGCTTGCTAATGCAGTAATACGGCTCGCCAATTTAGCCAAGTAATTAGCCCTATCAAATGCTAAACACGCTAATGCAGTCATTACCGCTGTGCCATTCATAACGGCAAGACCTTCTTTTGGCCTTAGTGTTAGTGGCTCTAAGCCAACTTCTTTCATAACTTCAGCACTGTTACGTACTTGGTCTTTGTAAAACACATCACGCTCGCCTACCATCGCACCTGCAACGTAAGATAACGGTGTTAAATCACCGCTGGCACCTACTGACCCTTCTTGTGGGATCACAGGCACTATATCGTTATTTAAATAATCTTTAAGTAGGTGCAGCATTTCCCAGCTAATACCAGAATAGCCTTGTGAAAGTGATGTTAAACGCGTCGCTAAAATTGCACGCCCTTGAACTTTATTAAATACATCCCCCAGTCCACAGCCGTGAAAGCGAGTTAAATGCAGAGGTAATTCATCAACTAAATCAAGGGGTACTGCCACCGTTACAGAATCACCGTAACCAGTTGTAACGCCGTAAATTACGCCATCTTCTTTTAAAAGTGTGTCTAAAAAACACAAAGCGCTATTAATTTTAACGCTAAAAGTTTCACAGCTATTTAATTGCACTTGTGTTTGATTAAAGGCAACTCGAACAATATCTTCAATTGATAATCGCTGATTGCCAAAAAGCTGTATATTTTGTTCAGTCACACTTGCTCTCCATTGATTGATCGCGCACTACCTGCTGATCACTTTTCCAAAAATCGTAAAAATTAAACCACTGATAAGGATATAAAGCTGCGTAATAACTCAAACGCTCTGCATAGTCAGTAATAATAAGTGTTAGCGCCTGCTGTCGCTCTCGTCGAGGCATTTTTAATGATTGGCTGTAATGCTCAAATATCACTTGATACTTTTTGCTTTTTTTATCTTTCAAACAAAACAAAAAGTAAACAGGGCAATCAAGCAGCGCGGCTAATATAAAAGGCCCCTGTGAAAATGGGGCGTTTTTTCCTAAAAATGGTACCTGTACCGACCGAGAAGCCGTTGTTGTGCTTGTTCTGTCACCAACAATAACGATTACTTCCCCCAGCTCTACTTTTTCTTTTAATAAAATAGCTAAGTCAGGGCCCATATCAGTCACTTGTATTAAATTAACCGACACATCTGGGTTAATCTTTTTAAGCATTTTATTAAATTCAACAGCGTGATGAGTAAACACCAATACATTTATTTTTTTACTGCTGCGGTGTTGGCTAAGTGCCCTGCATACTTCTAAATTACCCAAGTGAGAACCTATAAAAATAGCCCCTTGGTTTTGCTCATCTAACTCAGCAAATAAATGCTCATTAGTGTACTTAATATCACGTTGGGTTATTCGCCCAAGCCAAGCATCAATTTTATCTAATGCGCTATCTGCAAAACTGCAAAAGTGTGTTAATTGCATTTTAAACGTAACAGGTTGTTTGCAGCCTTGATAAACATTAACCTGCGCTAAAAACGCTTTAGATGCTTTACGTGCTACTTTTCCTGTTAAGAAAAGATAAAAAACCACAGGAAACAAAACAATCCACAGTCCTTTTCTACCCAGTAATTTATGGGCAAATAACAGTATTTGAATACCTAAAAAATTACCGCGTTCCTGCATTTTAGACCAATGTTTAGCGGCCATAACGCCTCTTTAATTTATGACAAATTAACACAGGAGAGCGAATCAACATGCCAAAAAACAAACGAGTGTGTAACCACGAAATACGCGCATTATCGTGCAATGGTTGAAAATGAGAAAGCCCATTTTCAGGGTAAATTACTTGGCTAGGTAAAAATACAAAAGGCACATTGCGCCAATATAAACGCACTAAAATTTCAGGGTCAAAATCCATGCGCTTTCCAAGCGACACCTCATCAATTAGCTTTGTACTTTGCTCAAGTGGATACACTCTAAAGCCACACATCGAATCTACAATTGTAAAACTTAACGTTTCAATCCATACCCACACATGCGTTAAATAACGTGCTAAATAACGGTGTTTAGGCACTGAGTCATCATATATTGGGCAACAACTTATAAGCGCTTTAGGCTGAGCATTTGAAAGTGCTATTAGTTTTTTAATGTCAGCTAAATCATGCTGACCATCTGCATCAACCTGTATCGCATGTGAAAAACCTAGCTTATGTGCCTGCTTTAAGCCTGTTTGTACCGCGCCGCCTTTGCCCTGATTATCGTCGTGGGTAACTACACTCAACTGCGCGTATTTTGCATCAAGGTTACTGAATACATTTTTAGCTTCGGCGTTGCTTGCGTCATCAACCATAATAATAGGAAGATTAAATGACGATAATTG
Source organism: Pseudoalteromonas sp. S3431 (assembly GCF_000690035.1). Lineage (NCBI taxonomy): Bacteria > Pseudomonadati > Pseudomonadota > Gammaproteobacteria > Alteromonadales > Pseudoalteromonadaceae > Pseudoalteromonas > Pseudoalteromonas sp. S3431. The sequence goes on along the minus strand of NZ_JJNY01000078.1, from coordinate 10,851 downwards.
GCTCAGTACATCATCAATAACCGTAATATGATTATAATTTGGGATAACAATACAAAAGTTATTCATTTATTAGGCTATCAAAAACAACACGGCCAGATGCATGCTGTCCTTTATTTGAATTATACGAAAAAGTGTATTTATTATCTGCTTTTTGCTCAAGCAATAATTCGATTGTTATACCTGGGGTAATCACTACCTGAAACTTTAATACTTCAACATTTTTAACAGGTTGCTGAACCTTATAATATTTACAAATTGCAGCCACAGCCCAGTCTAATTGCACAACACCTGCGAGTATTGGGCCATCCGTAAAGTGTCCTTTGAAATAATCTAAATCATGAGGAACTAGTAAGCTTAATTTATACTTTTGCTCTGCTTTTTCACAAGACAGTAAATCAGGCTGTGTTTTAGTCAACTTTTGCAAAAAGACTCTCCAATGCTTTTAAATTTAACTTTGCCTGTGAGTTGTATGGTAATTGCTCTACAAAACGCCACTTTTTAGGGATACAAATTCGCTCAAAGCGCGCTAATGCATGCGCTTTTAATAAATTATTTGTAGCTAGCTTACCGTCACCATTAAAGAGCATCTGCCCTTTATGCGTAAGCACAACAATAGCCCCTACAATTAATCGCTCACCAGGCAAGGCGATTACTTTAGCTTCACTTACCCACTCACTAGTACACAAATGTAGTTCTAGCTCATCTAAACTTAATCGTTTTTCTTCTAATTTTATAATTCGGTCGAATCGACCTAATAATCTAAATTGACCATTTTTAAGTACTTCGCCTCGATCATCTAAAGGGTAATTTTTGTCGCGAACAAGTGGAGAGGTTAAAATTAAACGCTGATCATCCAAAGCCCGTACTTTAATACCCGAGAAAGGCTGCCAAAGGCTAACTTTTTCATGTGACGTAACTTGTCGATATGCAATACCACCTGTTTCGGTACTACCAAAAACTTGTGTGACTGGTTTATTTAATTGCGTAAACAAAGAAATGGCATCTTCATTTAGTAGCGGTCCACCTGATGAAAATATCCATTGTAAATGAGACTTATCATTCACTAATACATTATCGATACATAACCGTTTTAACTGCGCTGGGCTTGAAACAAACACTACTTTTTTAAATAACCTAAGCTTTTTAGCTACATGCTCGGGGTAATGTAGTAGTTCCGTATTAACAACTTTCCCTGCACGTAATGGCCACAGTAACCTAAACAGTAAACCGTATATATGCTGATGCGAAACACTTGCTATAAAAATAGGATTATCAATCAGTGCGTAGCTGTTAATTAATGTATTTACTTCTTTATTTATTACCTGCCACGTTTTTACAATTGGCTTTGCTTTACCCGACGAGCCCGACGTATAAAAAACGATTGTACCTTCTTCAGGCCAATTAATTGTTTCAATGAATACAAAGTGAGGTTGATTGGCTAAAGTGCTTACATCTAAAAAATCAGCCGCTAAATCAGCTATTAATTCAGACTCACCAATAAAAAACGGCGTCTGTTTAAGCAAGGAGTTTAACGTTTCAGGTTGCCCATTAGGCGGCAAAATCACTGTATTTCCGTGTAATGCCAAAGCAAATAAGTACACGGAAAATTTGTAGGCGTCTGTGGTGTATAAAACAACCGATGATGTAGCGTTTAACGTTGATAGTTTTGCTAAAACCTCATTTATATCACTAACAAACTCACGCTCAGAAATATCATTATCAGTATGATTAAAACATGTTCTTATTGCATTACTTTGAAAAGCATTAAACACCGGCGTTCCTTTTTACTTTTTGTCTGACTAAACACTCTATAGCAAACAATGTGCCCATAGCTAAGTAAGCAATAAAACCATTATAAAAAGCCCAGGTTTCTAGGCTACTAAAAATACTGGTGTACAGGGCAATACCACCGTTTAATACAAAAAACAGACACCACACTAGCGTTACTTTTTTTGTATAAATCAGAGCGTTTTCATCAAGTGAGGGCTCAGTAATGCGCGCAAAGGTTTCAATAATAGAAGGCCCTTTATACAAAGAATACGCAAACACAACTAACATAACTAAATTAATGATTACGGGATACAAACGCAGCCCTAAGTCGCTATCCATTACCTTGGAAATCAAAATAGTAATGACTGCTAAAAATGTAGCGGGCTTTAACCACGGCATTTTATCAAATAAGGCTCTGCTTAACCAAAGTCTAAGCCCGAGTAAAAATAGCAGTAATACTGTAATAATCTGACTATTAAAACGCGTAAGGCCTACGTACACAATAATAGGGTAGCAAGCCAAGCAAATCATAATTAACGTTGTTAAAACTGCTTTTAACATAGTATTAGTTAACTAACTTTTCTATTTCGGTGACTATATCTTGCACTGTGCGCACAAGCTTAAAGGCATCAGGCTCAATTTTTTTACCTGTGATTTCTCTTAATTTCACAACTAAGTCAACTGCATCAATACTGTCTAAATCAAGATCTTGGTATAGGTTAGCCTCTAAGCTAATATCTTCTGGGTCTATTTCAAATTCGTTTTCTAAAATGCCGTGTAATACATCATAAATTTCAGCAGCGGTTTTCATTTTTCTTCCTACTTTTATATATTAAGAACGTGCTTGTTCAATAAATTTTGCTAAAGAATTAACTGAGGCAAAGTGCGCTTTAGTTTGCTCAGAATTTGCATCTATTTTCACATCAAATTGCTTTTTTATCGCAAGGCCAAGCTCTAACGCATCTATGCTGTCTAGCCCTAGCCCATCTACAAATAAAGCGTCATCGTCTTTAATGTCAGCAGTGGTCATGTCTTCAAGGTCAAGGCTTGAGATAATCAGTTGTTTTATTTGTTCTTTTAATTCGCTCATATATTTTTTAGCTCTTGTGTAAAATAATGTTGTAAATCTTTAGTCAATTGGCGTGATTGCATTGCAGGCATATCGCTGTCGTACGTTGCACAATTAAACTGCTGGCTCGTAAGCCTCATTGTAAAATGCGCCTGATATGGCGCGACTTTATACCAAGGAGTGCCTTTGGTTAAAGTGTTTGGTTTCATTTTAATTAAAAAAGTAGTGATAGGCGCATTACATCTAATTGCAATATTTGCAGCGCCACGTTTAAACTTTAATTTTTTGTGAGGCTCTGTCCGTGTCCCTTCAGGAAATACAATTAAGTTATTACCCGTTTGTAAACTTTGCTCGCACTCTCGTAATAACTCTTGCGGATCATCATTACTTATATAGCCTGTGCTTTTAATAACGCCGCGCACAAAAGGGTTTTTAAATAAATGCGCCTTTACTACGCAATCTGCGTTTTTTATCACCGAAATTAAAACAACAACATCAATTAAAGAAGGATGGTTTGCTAATATCAATTGTCCTTTTAAGCTTTCAATTTGTGCTTTATCGTTAACATGAAACCGAATAGCACCCAGTAAATGCATTAAGCTAACAAACAATTTGAAGCAGTAATGCACTGTTTTTCGAGCTTTAAGCTTTTGTTTAACTGGGTTATTTTCAAATAAACGCTGAGCGGGAAAAATAATAAAGGCTAATACTAAACCACCAATTCCAAAAACTGAAAAGCAAAATGCAGTAGTAATCATTCGCCAAAACAATCCACATAGCCTTTGTGCATTTTTAAGCATGGTACGTAAGCTGCCAATCGTGCTCAAGCGCGTTATGAACAAGTAATATATTGCTGCGCTCATACAAAGCTTTAGCGCATTGGATACTCATTGGTAAGTCGCTTTTTTCCATGCCCGTATTAAATACTTTTTTTAAACTAAAATGAGGTTCGCCTTCTTGCGGGGCTCTGATTATTAAACTAATTGAGTGTGCTATTTGCTGTTCATCAGCGAACTGCACGTAAATGTCAGGGAGGGTTTCATCGGTATGGACTATTAATATATGTTGCTGTTCACTATCAATAAGGCGTACAACGCCATCTACTAGTGCATAAATAAAGCTTTCAGCGCCTGCCGAAATTGCATTTGTAGCACTTGTATTACCCTGTATTATCCCAAAAAGTCCTGAAGCCGCATTATGCACACTTAGCCCAAAACCAGTTGGCGACAAAGGCTGTTCATTTACTACATCAACAAGTAAGTTAGACGTTTTGTGAAAATCGCCGTGGCGAGAAGAGAAAACACTCGGTAAATTAATATAGCTACCTTGAGCACTTACTTGATGGGCACTAAAGAGCGCCATTTTAATAAAAGGAGTCATGCGGCGTCGCTGCATAGCAGGCACCCAACTAAGATTTAATACGGAGGAATCAAACCAATTACTCTCTTTTATTTGTCGCTGTTCAGGCTTTATCCATATAGCGAGTTCTTCAACAACAAATTTCACAGATATACATATTTTATTAATTATAAGGACGAGAATTTTACCGATATTAGCAATAAAAGTAAATAATCATTAAATAAAAGCCAGTAACTAAAATCATTCAGTACTGGCTCATATTACTAAGAAAGTAGAGCAATATTTTTTATATCTATATAGTCAGCCTTACCGCCTACTACATCACTTTCGTTAAGTTGATTTATTAATGGCAAACCGATTTTTTGTTGCTCATCGCTAAGCGGTAAATACGGTAATCTAAATACTGGATTTACTGCACCTGTCATCATCAACGCGGTATTAATAGCAATCGGGTTTGGTTCACAGAACAACCAGTTCATTAATGGTTGTAACGAAGTATTTAGCTCGTTATTTTTAGTATCTATTAATTGGCGAAATAACCCTGGTATTAAGTTAGAAGTAACCGAAATAACACCGTGCGCTTTATGTGTGTGGCGTGCATCGTGACTTTCGTCATCGTTACCCGACCAACATGCAATACCTTGTTGCTCATAATGGGCAATGCGTTCATTGCCGCCACACTCTTTAACACCAATAAAATATTCGTGCTTTGCAAGTGGCTCAATAATATCAGGTGTTAGGTCTTGACCTGTGCGCCCTGCTACGTTGTAAATAAAGGCTGGGCCAATATCTAACACACGCTTAAAGTGCTCTTTAACACCCGCGATTGACGTACGTCCGTAGTACGGGTTAATTTGCAGTGCTGCATCCATACCGCTGGCAAAGCCATATTTAGTTGCTTTAATCGCTTCACGGGTGTTGTTACTACCGGTATTACCAACAATAACCAGTTTGTCGCCATACTTGTTTGCACTGTGCGCTATAAGCATTAAATGCTCTTCCCAGTTCATTAACTGGCCTTCGCCTGTTGTGCCACCGACTACAATGCCATCAACGCCCGCTGCAATTTGTATTGCAACGAGTTCATCGTACTTTGCTAGGTCTATTTCACCATTTGCTAAATATGGCGTTTTAATAGCTGTAATAAGGCTTGCTTGTTTAATTTGCTCTAGGGTGCGCATAAAAATTCATTATTTATAAAACTTGCGCTATTTGTAACATACTTGCCGGTATTTTTGGAGGTGTAAGCCCACATTTAATTATAAAATATCTTGTGTTATTGAGTTTGGTAATACAAAATAAATAACTGTATATACAAACAGTGCTTTTATTTTTAACGATACCAGAGGCTTTATGCGTTTATCTGACTACTTAGCAACTCATTTTTATAACACCGATGAACTGTGCCAAGCATTAAATATAGATGCAGACATGCTTTTAGCGTGGCAAGATCGCAGCGTTTTCCCTAAACCAAGCTACTGCATTAAAAGTCAGCTGAGTTGTAGCTCATATTCAGGTTTGTATGAATGCGAAGAGTATGACGATTACTACCCCCGAGGTTGTGTAAATTGGGGGCAAGGCTTACTAAAACAAAAAATAGAGTCATCGAGTCATGCTTTTAATTACTTTGCACAACAATACACCGCCAGCTTAACAAAACTAGCTCAGCAAGGGTTCAAGTTTAGCGAAGAATTATTTGGCTGCGAAATAGACGAGCATTTACAACAAGTGTGGCAACAGTTTTTATGCAGTAAATACGGCGTACTTACTCAAAATGGATTAATAGACGAAATAGTCGCTGTTGATATTGGTCGCTTAGTTGTTGACGATATTACTGAGCTGCGTAGTAAAGCAAGTTTAGATCAGGACGAACGTACTCAGTTACACCCTGCTATGAAGCTTTTAAACCGCGTATTAAGTCATGGGGCCGATCATGAAAAGCAAAGTACATTGCGCACTCGCTATATCGATGCCCTTGTTTTAAAGTATGATTTGTCTATTAAATAACATTATATTAAGTTGATTATTTACTATTTTAGGATTATTTTTAGATTAAATGAGATCTATTAACGTAACTATCACGTATTAAACGAGCGAAAATTCGCAATAAAGCACCTTAATAAAGGCACTGACTCAATGACAATGAAAACAAAAATAAGCTTAATTTCTGCTGCACTCACAATTCTTTCTTTTAATACGCTTGCTAAAGCTAACCACGAGAACGTAAGCGATGACGTAGTAAAAACACAGCGCGCCGCACTTGCTAAAAACACAATTAATAAAGGTTTTGGCCCTCAATCTCCGCGTAATATTGATAATCATAAAGGCGAGAATACAGTAATATTTTCTGATGCGCCTGCTTCATCACAAATGAACTTATGCAATATCCATTTTCATAAAAATGCAGAACACGCCGGCGGCGAGTTTAGTAAATATGCAGGCAATGGCGATGGTCATGGCTATCAAAGTGGCTATGTATATTCAGGCTCTTTAACTAAAAATGAGAGCAAACCTACAAAAATAAAGATTTGTCCGAGCGAACACGGCGCACTCTCAATCGGCGACACTATTGAAGTTCACAATGTACATAGCAGTGCAATGGTTAAACCTGGCCCTACACTGGGTAGTTGTTTGAGTGATTCGATTAAAAATCCGCAACTACGTGTTGAAGCGCAAGTATACGTATTAGTAAACGATGCAAACGCGCTTGATTTTAACGAAATAAGTAACGTGTCATCGGTTAATGGCTATTACCAAGCAGCGAATGCACTTACTAATACTGGTGAAGCAGTTATTTATACCGGCTCTACCACTGGCCCTGGTTACAATGAGGCAGGCTCTCCTTTCCAAGTAACATGGTCAGTTAAACCAAAAGTAGCAAAAGTAGATATAAACAGTGTAGGTAAGTGGTGTGAAAGTAATACCTTTAATGAAGATCATGCTCACGGTGTAAGAAATCTCGTAATAAACCCTGCATTACTCTCTAAAATCAAATAATTAAAATTTAGCCTAATAAAAAATAACCCACTAATTAGTGGGTTGTTTTATTATGACCGTTAAAATGAGTATTACGCTTAATGGGATAAAAATGTCACATTAAATGTATTTAAATCTTCATATGTAATACATGTTTGCTCATTGGTATTAAGCTCAACAACACCACAATAAGAACCTGTTATAAACACTTGCCCTGCTTTTAAGCTAATTCCCTTTGCTGATAAGTAATTAACTGCCCAATAAAGTGGAAGTTGCGCAAATTCTGCAGGATGCACACCCGCTAAATTTAACTCCAGCTCAGTTTGCTTAACGTTTATATTTACAGTACTTGCGTTATACGCTTTGGCTTTATCTATTTTCGGGCCTAAATACACGCCTTGATTAGATAAACCATCAGCCAGCTTTTCAATGTGAGTGCATGGAGTGTCTTCATCAAATCTTTTTTGAATAAGCTCAAGTGCCAAGTGGACGCTGGCAAATGCAGTATCCACGTCTTCATTTGTATAGGTATTATTACTTGGTAAATCGCTTTGTAAAATAAATGCAATTTCTGGTTCAATAAGCGCTTTGTTGTTTGTTGTATACAGTGGGCAATTTTCAGCTTGTTTTATAGGTGCATGTAAAAGAGGCGCTAATATAATTGAGCCATTATCTAAAGGCAGCATACACTTCCAGCCATATACAGTTTGATCATTTAAGTAAATCATCAACTTTTGTACTTCTATTGCATCGTCAGTCGAGTCTAGTACTAACTCTTTAGGAAAGTTTGAACGTGCTGGATTTTCTTCTCTTTGTGCTAATAAGTGAGTAGCAATTAGTTTTAGCTGTATTGAGTTGTTCACATAAATCTCTTTAAAATACGTTACTGGTTAAGCAGTAAATAGGAAGGATTACATTATTAATGTATTAGCTTAAGCATTAGAACATCATGTTAAATGCCTATAATTAAAATTGTATTTAAAACAAAGCGTGGTAATTATTTAAGTATCAATAGATTTAAGCGAACGTAAAAAAAGCCCTAAGCCACCAAACGCTAAAATTATAATAACAATCAAATCAAACGACGTCATAGTTCGCATACTAAATCGAACACTCGATATAACGCCAAATATTAGTGCTGTTAACGAGCCAAGCGATAGCACCCAGCCTAAAATGTTTTTAGAATTATAAAAAATTAGGCCCACACCAAAAATAAACGGGATCATAACCATGCCGCCTGTAACGCCAAAGCCACCTAAAGCATTAACACTATAAATGCGAGAACTTAGTCCAAAATTAGAAGTCACCGAAATTGCGTTTAGCAGCATATAAAAGCCACCGCACATCATAATTAAACCAATAAAAAAATGCCCAATACCACCAGAGCTTCCACCCGCACCTTTCATTATTAATTATTCCTTTTATATTTTTAACTTAATCGTTTTAAATGGTAATTGCTCAACTATTAACATTGGCCGCAATCAACATAATCAATCAGTGCACACGCGAAAGCACTTATCGCGTAATTACATGCCAAATAACATAAAACCAAGATAAAAAACCATGCAAAATTGCCCATAACACAGACTCGTTAGCACTCCATGAAATAGCAATTGCTAGAGCTGTACCAAAAGAGACTCCATATTTTACTATCTCATTTCTTGAGTTTCTCATTAATTATATTCCTAATTTTTAACTTATTAGCTACTTGATTTGCTTACTAAAACTGAAAGCTCTTTACCATCAATATTAATACTTGCTTCTTTGCCTAGTTCAACAACTAAAGAGGGAGCCATGTGCTTTCCACCTAGCTTCATGTCAGTTGCTAAGCTAACAGAAGAATCATCAATTTGCATTAGTAAGAGCAAAACCATATGAATTATCAACTAAAACAGGTGGGCCAAGTAGATTTTCTATTATCATAAAATTTGGCGTTCACTACAAAACTATCTTAGATTTCGACACACTACGAATTCATAAAAAGAGTCCTATTAGGTTGCATTGATATATTGGGGAAGTTGAGTATTTTAGAGGCAGGTTAGAGTGAAAAAATAAAAAGGTGATGTAAGTTAACAGCACCTATTTGAGTATTTACTTTATTACATGTAATTTAGCTAAGTATTTTAATACATACCATAATAAGCACTATAAAAATAATTTAACCAATTGATTTATATACATCGATACTACTATTGGTTAAAAGCCCAGTAACTTGCATACCAAACGCTTTAAAGTGTGGCTCGTTTTTATGCGCTTCAAAGTGTTCGTCAGACGCCCACTGTTCGCTAACAACGTAATCGGTATGTTCATCATCACTTTTTACCGATAGTTCATAACGTAAGCACCCTACTTCTTGGCGCGATGACTTTTGTAAGTTTTCAAGTGCTGTAAGCATCACATCTGCATCAATATTTTTGCACGACAGTGCCGCTATAACCGTTAACATGTGTATTCCTTTTTAAAAGTTAAGGTGTAGATAATCTACACCTTAAAATATTTAGTTTAACTTTGCGTTTGAGGTAAGTTTACTGATCCCACTGCGGCGCAAAGTCTGGTGTTGCTTGGCGGTCGCCACAGTCTAGGCCATCAATGCGGGCTATGTCTTCATCATCTAATTTAACGTGGTCGTTAAAGTTATCTTCTAAATTTTTGCGCTTAGTTGATGATGGAATTGTCGTCATACCGCTGGCGTTAACCCATGCTAAAACAACTTGTGCTGGACTTGCATCGTGCTTTTTAGCAATGTCGATAATGGTTTGATCTTTAAGTACTTTGCCTACTACAAATGGCATGTACGCCGTTACGTGTATATCGTGCTGAGCACAAAACGCACGCAATCTAGTATTAGTTAAATATGGGTGAACCTCAACCTGATTGGTAAATATTTCACGCGAGTCGAGTGTTTGCATTGCTTCATTTAAGTTTGCAATGGTGAAGTTTGATACACCAATGTGCTTAGTTAAACCAAGCTGCTTCGCTTTTAGTAATTCAGTGAGGTATTCACTCATTGGCTCGTCGTTAGCAGGCGATGGCCAATGAATTAGCAGTAAGTCGACCGAATCAACTTGTAGCTTTTCAAGTGACTTTTTAACGCTTGGAATAAAGTCGCTTTTATTTAATTTGTTATTCCATACTTTGGTAGTTAAAAATATTTCACTGCGCGGAATATTACTGTCTTTTATGGCTTGACCTACTTGCTCTTCGTTGCCATAAATTTGTGCGGTATCAATATGGCGAAACCCAACTTCGAGCGCCATTTTTACTGAGTTATAGGCCGTGTCGCCCTCTAAGCGGAATGTTCCCATACCTAGTTCTGGCATTTCTATTACACGTTTTGTCATGGTTTATCCTTATAAAATAATCGGTTAAAAACAAGCTCTTTTAAAGCTTTACGAAATACACCTTTTACTTCTTATTGCGACTGTCACTTAAAAATCTATGACCTTATAACAGGTATGAGGTCATTAATTTTAGTTTCAAGGTTAGGGTCTGTTAATCTTTAGAGATTACATTTGCAGCAGTGTATTTGGTATTTAGGCAAGGCAGAGCCTATGCAGTGTGGTTGCTCCACATAAGTAGGCGATAACGCAGCATAAATGCCAAATACGCGCTGCCTGTAGGTTCTTCCTAGGGTGGATTTACTCTTTGTCCCTCGATTTTTACTTAGCCCACTAGGT